>DATFCK010000274.1:0-6931 GCA_035253185.1 Chthoniobacterales bacterium
GTGTATCGGGCTGGATTTGCCACCCGGCAGCGCGCCTATGAACGCGGTTGCCGCCGTGTGTTTCAAGCGCTCGATCAACTGGAAGGCCGGTTAGCCGACAACCGGTATTTGTTCGGCGACCGCATCGTCGAAGCGGATTGGCGTCTTTTTTGCACGCTCGTTAGGTTTGATGCCGTTTATCACGGGCATTTCAAATGTAACCTTCGACGGATCGTGGATTACCCAAACCTGCAGGGCTATCTGATGGATCTTTACCAGCAGCCAGGAATCGCGGAGACGGTAAACTTCGATCACATCAAGCGGCACTACTACATCACCCACCGGGAGATCAACCCCACCGGGATTGTACCGCTGGGTCCGGCGCTGGACCTGACTGCTCCGCATGGGCGGGAGAAGATGAGGGTGAAGGGTGAAGGGTGAATGGTGATGGGTGAATGGTGAATCGTGAATGGTGAATGGGCCTGGTGAATAGCGGATGGTGGAGACGCGGCTACCCGCTATTCGTCATTCGGGAATTCGTCATTCCATGGTCACGACCGGGGCAGGGTCCCCGACGGAGCATTGGCTGCAAGGGGAGCCGAAACCCCATATTTTGCGTAAAATGATAGTGACAAGGGTGGCACGTTTGTTGTTATAATTTCAATAGTGAATCAACGTAAACGGACCCAGGGATTGCGGGCAATTGCCGAACTTACCATGGCCGTCGCCATTATCGCTGTCCTTCGCAAAATCGGGCGTTAGGCCAATTGCGAATCAGTAGTCGCGCTCGAGCAGGTAGCTCGCCAGCTCGCGTAACGCTTCCCCTTTTGACCCGAAGATCTTGAGGGCGCTGTGGGCCCGGCGAGTTAACTTTCGCGCTTCAAGACGCGATTTTTCGATACCGATCACCGCCGGATAGGTTGCTTTTTGCGCGCTAATATCTTTCCCCGCGCTTTTCCCGAGTTTTTCACTCGTCTGGGTCACGTCCAGAATGTCGTCTACGATTTGAAAGGCCAGACCGAGCGACTGGCCAAGCGTGGTAACGGCTGCAAGCTGTTTCGCAGTGGCATTCGCACTCATCGCTCCCAGCCGGACGGCAGTCGTTAGGATGGCAGCGGTTTTGTTTTGGTGAATATATCGCAGTTGCGCACGGGTGACCTTTTTACCCTCGGCTTCCAGGTCAGCGACCTGGCCGGCAATCAGTTTCTGACTGCCGGCCGCCACTGCTATCTCGGCCAGCAAAGTCGCCATATCGTGCCGGCGGCTCGGTTTTGCCCGTGCCACTATCTTAAACGCCTCGGTCAGCAGGGCGTCCCCGGCCAGCACCGCAATGCCTTCGCCAAAAACTTTGTGGCAAGTGGGGCGGCCGCGACGGAAATCGTCGTTATCCATGCTGGGGAGATCGTCATGCACTAACGAGTAGGTGTGGATGCATTCAATGGCGCAGGCGAGTGGCAGCGCGTTCTCAATATTGCCGCCGCAGGCCTCCGCTGCCGCCAGGCAAAGCACCGGACGTAACCGCTTTCCACCGGCAAAAAGGCTGTAGCGCATCGCCCGGTGGATAGTTGCCGGCTTGGTCGAGCCTTTCGGCAAGTAAACGTCGAGCGCTTTCTCAATTTTCCGCTGCCGCTTCTTTAAGTAGTCGCGCAGATCCATCGGACGAGAAATCTGGAGTGGCATTGGCAACTTGCCAATGATCTTAAAGGAGTTCTTCGGCTGGAAGCCGCTGCCCCTTTCCTGGTGTACGGGCGGCATTGACCCTGCTTTGAAGAGATGCATGCCCGCCGGAATGCATTCTTACAGCAAGGAACAACGCGAGGCCGTTCGCCATCTGCTTCATACCGTCCTGATGCGCGATATGGGATCGTTTACCCCCGAGCGTTTCAAAGATTGGATCAAGGAAATGGACGCCAAGTTCCGGAAGGTGGCGCTGAGCCTGGTATTTCATATTCACAATCGGTCGGTAAGTTTCACGATCAAAGAGCTGCGGAGCGGCCGGACCGCTTTTCGATTCACCTCATCAACCCGGGTTCGATTCGATGACCGCGAAGTGGTGATGTCGACCGACCAGTTGCTTGGAGCGCGTTAGGCGCGAGATAAAAAAAGCTTCAAGCGCCAAAACCCCAAGCCCCGAATGCATGGGTAGGGGCGATTGACCCCAATCGCCATGGCCATGGCGGTTCGGTGAACCGCCGCTACCAACGCCCGAGAGAGGAATGGGGAAAAAGTGGATTGGCCGATCGAACTAACGTCTTGTACGCGCAATGCGGTACATGATCGGGCCAAGGGCGATCGCGACTGCGGCTCCAATTACTGCCGGGACGCCGTATTCGCCGTCGTAAAACGACATCGCGACCACCCCGATCAGCACAATCAACGGGAGTGCGGCCAGAACGATAACCCCGGCGCGATTTACCGGGATACGGAAGGTTCCACGCAACGCCGGCTCGCATTTTCGCAGTTGAATGAGTGCTCCGAACTCAAGAAATAACGCCAGCGAATACAGGAGCACGTCGGCAATGACGAGGTGGCCGAATGGTAACAACACGAACACAGAATAAAATATGGCTGAAACCAGGACCGCGTTTCGGGGCGTGCCGGCGTCGTCGAGTTTGCCTAACCGTTTCGGTAACAATCCATCCGCCGCCATCACGAACGGAATGCGCGAGTAAGCCATCAGCAGGGCGTTGAACAAGGCTAGCGCGCTGATCATTCCACCGAGCGCAATCCACATGGCCACAAATTGTCCGCCGGAACCGATCGCAGCGGCGGCGATTTGCGGCCAGCCGCCGTCGGTCCACCTGGTCCAATCGGTGGCCCCGAGCGCGGCCAGCAGCGGGATGAAGTAGCCTATAGTGACCAAAGGCAGGGCAATGGCCAGGGCGCGAGGATAACTCCGCGCCGCGTCTTTCACTTCACCCTGCACCGTCGACGCGTTGTCCCAGCCGATGTAATTCCAGAGCGCGATGGAAATGCCGACCGCCAGGCCGCCGAAACCGTGGGCCTGCTCGGAGGCGAACGGCTGCCACGGAACATGGGCGATGTTAGGCACAGCCATGATCGACATCATCAAAAATCCGAGCATCACAAGAGTGCCGGCGATGATGGACGTTAGGCCGACGCGCACTGAACCGCGCAGATTGATCCAGGTTGCGCCCCAAATGACCGCTAACGACACCAGCCATTCCAGGCGGGCATCCAGATTGGGCAGGAAATAGCGCAGGTATTGGTTGAACAGCACCGGGTAAATCGCCATGTCGACCAGGGAGTACATCCAGGTGAGCCAGCCATTCTGGAACGCCCAGAACCGGCCAAATGCGCGATCGACCCAGCGATAATAGCCCCCTTCCTCGGGAAGCATGCTGGCGAGTTCACCGACGATCAGGACTTCGGGTAACGACCAGATCAACGGCACCAAAATCAAAATGAGCAGGCCCAACCCGGGGCCCACCTCGTGAATCAACGTTTCGGTGGTGAATGGGCCGCCGGAAGTGCAGAAGAAGAGGATGAAAACCAGCGCAAGGGTGCTAACGCCACGGCGAAGTCTCTGCACGCGAGCAACCTGACGATGTCACGCCCAGGTGAAAAGCTGAAAGAGCGCGCCTTATCTGCGTCCGGGGACCACAGGCTGCCAGCCTGTTGTCGCCGGCAGCTTGCCGGCGAGATCGCGGAGCCATTATCATAACTGAAATGCGTCCAGGCAGGCTGCCTGGACCAACAGGCTGGCAGCCCGTGCTCCCCGCAAACACGCACTGCCGCCGTGAGGAAAATTCGTTAGGCGGATGCGCGGCGTTTGCGCATCATAATTTCCGGCAGCCATTGCTCCATGGCGCTGTCTGGCTCTCTCGATGTCTGCTCTTTCCGTTCACGCTCTACGTCGTTTTTCCTCCCTTTCCTGACGTTTTCGCTGCTCGGAATTCTCGCGGTCGGCGCCGGGTTTCTGGCCCAGCCTGCAAGGCCAGTCCGGCTCGGACTTTCGGCCGCTGTGCCGAAAACATGCTTGATCGAAAAAGTTCGCGAAGGCAGGGCCGCCTTCGCCCACAGGCTGGCAGCCTGTGCTGCCCGAAATAGTGCGTTGAACGCCGTTAGGTTAAATATTTTCAGCCGATTCTGCGACCGCCATCGGCTTGGTTTTCATCGCCAGGAACGCGCCTAACAACAACACCGCCGCGCTCCAAAGTTGGGGTGCTGACAACCGTTCGCCGAACATCCAGGCAGAAAGCAGCATCGCGCCAATCGGACAGATCAATTGCAGCGTTTGCGCCAGTGCGACACCAATTTCCCGGATCGCTATGTAATAAAGGACGTGGGCGAGGGTGATGCAGATAACCGCGGACACGATCAGGACGTTGTTAACGTTCATTCCGACATGCAGCGGGGTATCGAGATGGCCGAACATGACGGTGAGCGGCAGCAACAAAGCTGACGTGATCAGGCTCACCAGGCCAAAGCTGCGGATCGATCCCAGCTGCGCTGACGGCCGTTTGATGAGGACGCCGTATAACGCCCAGCAAAATGTCGCGACAATGGCGATAACCACACCGCGTATGGAGATATGTTGATGCCGGGCGTCCACCTGAAACCAGAGCACGCCGAAAGCGCCGATTAATCCGAGCAACGTTCCGACTTGGAACTGCCATTGGCGGATGACATACCGTTCCTCGGGAAACATGACCAGCGCGAGAAGAGCGGTGAAGATGACCGATGTTCGCCCGAAAATCGCGTAAACACCCGGCCCTATATAGTATAGAGCAACCACCTGTCCCACCTGATGAACAACGTTAGGCAAACAGGGCAACAGGCAGAGCCAGAACAGTCGGGGAGTGAGGGTTGCGCCCGGCTGGCGGGAGCGTAAAAAGAGAAACGGCACGATGGCCAGGCCCGCCACCGAGTAGCGGTAAAAATTCTGGGCCCATGGATCGTAATAGCGGTTCAGGTAATACTGGAACAGCGAAGGAAGCGACCAGATCAGGACGGTGGCGAATACCGCGGCATATCCGGTCGACCGATCCCCCTTTGACGAAGGGGGATTCGGGCGTGACGTTGGCGACCGCGAGCTCACGCAAAGATCGGCCCCGGCATCGTTATTTTTGCTGGTTTACGCACGATAAATCGTCGAGAAACGAATTACCCGAAGGAGACCAACCGTATGATTACGCGAATCACGACCATATTTGCTGTGTCAATTATCTGTCTTGGCCTAACGAATACAACGTGGGCGGCAAAGAAGGAAAAGGGAGCAAAGAGCGAAGAAGCGTCCGGCAAGGGTATGAACAATTACAATGCCGGAAATGCCGCGTTCGAACAGAAAAACTATCCTCAGGCGATCGCCGAGTACAGCCGGGCCATCGACCTGAATCAGAAGGAGCCGGCGTTTTATCAAAACCGTGGCTACGCATTTCTGGCCATGGACCGTCTCAACGAAGCGCTGACCGATTTCGATCAGGCTATCGAACTCGGGTCAAAAGATGCGCGGGTATATCTGGGACGCGCCCAGGTTTATCTAAAGCAACAGGTGTACGACGCGGCCGAGGCTGACGCCAGCAAGGCCATTGAGCTGAAGCCGGATGATCCGACGGTTTATCAAATCCGCGGATTTGCTAACGCCGGTTTGCAGCAGTGGGACAAGGCCATTGCCGATTTCAACATCGCCATCCAGCGCAATCCCAATGACTGGCAGAATTACGATCAACGCGCCCTGGCCTATCGAAAATTGAAGGATTATGAGCACGCGATTGCCGATTACAACATGGCGATTGAGAAGAATCCTAACTACGCCCTGGAGTATGCTCGCCGCGGTTATACCTACAGCGAGATGCAGCAATATGAGAAGGCGATCCCGGATTTCGAAATGGCGTTGAAACTGGATCCAAACGATCCCGACACGCCGATGCGCCTCCAGTATGCGCAAAGCCGGTTGAAGGCGAAAAACGCTCCACCCCCAAAACTGGAGCCGGCTGCGACACCTGCCGCCGAAACCTCAAAGCTCTTCACACCACTGAACATCGTCCTGGGCGTGGTGGTGCTTGGCATTATCGCGGCGGTGATCCGCCTGATCACTCGCGGCAAAGCCGAACCGACCAGCTCAATGCGAATTCGCTGACCCGAATCCGCATCGACCTGGAAGCACCAAATCCCAACAATCCAAGCTCCAGGGAAGCTGCAAGCGCGAAGCTTCAAACTGGATACAGCGGATGCTCGTTTGCCTCTGGGCGATTCGATATTTTTGGTGCCTGGTTAATTGGGGAGCGACACCCCGAGTGCCAAACGGGAAGCTGTTCGCTCCAGCGGAGATGATTGGGTATTGGTGATTGGTTATTCCCTGGCGCTTGGTGATTGGGATTGGGTGCTTTCAGCGCTCCGGGTCTTGTCTCCTGGCTGCGTTTGCAAAGTAAAACAGGGTTGGAATTGACCCGGAAAGCCCCCTTGACACTCCCCGGCGCGCTGATAGTTTTGCCACGCTTTTTGCAGGAAGGGGTGGTCCCATGGTCGTTCAAATGACAATGTTTGACGGCTCTGGGACTTTTAGCTCTACGGCAGAAGTAAAACCGGTTCGGGCCGCCGCGGCGGTTCGAGCTTCGCGATGACAAAGAGCGGCCCATGTAGCTCAGTTGGTAGAGCACGTCCTTGGTAAGGACGAGGTCACCGGTTCAATCCCGGTCATGGGCTCCAGATGAGCTCGCGATCGGGGAGAAAATTACAAAACAGACGCAGTCTAACTAGTTAGGAGAACTGAAATGGCGAAAGAAGCATTCAAACGCGACAAGCCGCACTTGAACGTCGGCACGATCGGTCACGTTGACCACGGTAAAACTACGCTCACGGCCGCAATCACCAGCGTGCTGGCGAAAAAGGGCATGGCCGAAGCCCGCGCATACGATTCAATCGATAATGCGCCGGAAGAAAAAGAGCGCGGCATCACTATCAACACTGCTCACGTCGAGTATCAGAG
>DATFCK010000275.1:0-5785 GCA_035253185.1 Chthoniobacterales bacterium
ATCCACGTTTTCCACCGGCACGAATTTCAGCTTCTCTTTCGCTTCCTCCGGAACGTCGACCAGATCTTTTTCGTTTAGCTTTGGAATAATCACGGTCGAAACGCCCGCACGCATCGCGGCGAGACTCTTCTCTTTCAAACCACCAATCGGCAGAACCAGGCCTCGAAGCGTGATCTCACCGGTCATGGCAACATCCGATCGCACCGGCGTATTACTGAAAAGCGACGCCAGCGCCGTGAACATGGCGACCCCGGCCGATGGTCCGTCTTTCGGCACCGCGCCGACGGGAACGTGCACGTGAATATCGGTGTCGCGAAAGTCATCGGGTCTCGCCCCGATTTTGCCATCACGGCTGCGGACCAGGCTCAGCGCGGCCTGCACTGATTCTTTCATCACCTCGCCGATCTGACCGGTTAGGGTAATATTTCCTTTTCCGGGGTAACGAGTTGCCTCGATGTGAAGAACTTCGCCGCCAGTCGGGGTGTAGGCCAGGCCGGTAACAACTCCGGGCGCGCTGGTGGCGAGTTTGGTTTCGTGCACGTAGCGCGGCGGACCGAGCGTGGTGGCGACGAACTCCGGTGTTACCCCGAACTCGCCACATTCACCCCGGGCGCATTTCGCGGCCACCGACCGAATCACCGCGCCGATCTGGCGTTCCAGCTCCCGGACCCCGGCTTCGTGGGTGTAATCAACGATGATCCGGCGCAACCCATCATCCTGCCACTGGCACTGCTCCGGCTTGAGGCCGTTTTCCTCCAGTTGCCGCCTAACGAGATATCTTTTCGCGATTTCAAGTTTCTCCCGCTCGGTGTAACCCGGAAGCTCGATTACTTCCATGCGATCCCGCAACGGCTCCGGCACATTGCCCATGTAATTGGCGGTGGCGATAAAAATCACCTGGGATAAATCGAACGGAACGTCCAGGTAACGATCGACAAAGGCAAAGTTCTGCCGCGGATCGAGCACCTCCAACAGCGCGGCCGCGGGATCGCCCCGGAAATCGGCCCCGATCTTATCGATTTCGTCCAGCATCATCACCGGATTACGGGTACCGGCGCGACGCATCTCCTGAATGATGCGTCCCGGCATCGATCCGATATAGGTGCGGCGGTGGCCGCGAATCTCGGCTTCATCCCGGATTCCACCCAGGCTCATCCTAACGAACCGCCGCCCCATGGCATCCGCGATCGATTGCCCGAGGCTGGTTTTACCTACTCCGGGTGGCCCGAGGAAACACAGAATCGGACCGTGCCCCTGCGGATTCAATTTTCTGACGGCAAGAAACTCGATCAGACGCCGCTTGATCTTCTCCAGATCGAAATGATCGCGATCGAGAATTTGTTGCGCCTGTTCGAGATCAAGATTGTCGTCGCTTTGTTTCGCCCAGGGCAAATCAGCGATGGTTTCGATGTAGGTAACGATCACCGAATACTCCGGGCTGGCTGGTGGAATAAATTCGAGCCGCTTCAATTCGCGCTCGGCCTGCGCCAAAACTTCGGCTGGCGGCTTGGACGCTTCCAGACGTGTCCGTAGTTGAGCGATCTGTTGATCGGCGCCGGCGTCCCCTTCTCCGAGCTCCTGCTGAATCGCCTTCAGTTGAGAGCGCAGATACGCTTTTCGTTGAGCATCAGAGAACTGCGACTGCACATCCTTTTGCAATCTCTGCTGGATCTGGGCGATCTCGAGCTGGGCCGAGACATGGGTTTGCACCGCACGAACCCGTTTCTCAACATTGAGCTCTTCCAGAAGCGACTGCTTCTGGGCTACGTCGATGCTCAAATTCGGCGCCAAAAAATCCGTTAACTGGTCCGCATTGTCGATGCTTCGCACCGCCACCGCTGCCTGTTCCGGCGCATCCGGCGTCAATTCCATCAACTGCGCAGCCGAATCCCGCAAGTTACGAAACGTGGCTTCAAACTCGTTAGTCTGGGGCGGCGAAACTGAATCCAGGACCGAGACTTCGGCCCGGATAAACGGGTGACTCTGAACAATCTTTCGAATCCCAAATCGCCGCAACCCCTGCACCAGCGCAATCACATGATCATCCGCCTGGCGTAACAGTTTGAGCACGATCGCCGCCGTCCCGATGCCGTACAAATCCTGGGGCTCCGGTTCTTCCTTGTCTGCATCGCGCTGGGCAACCAGGCCGATAATTTTGCTTTGGGGCAAAGTTTCATCCAACAACTTGATAGACACCGCCCGCTGAACATTCAACGGGGCGACTGTTCCGGGAAAGACCACAAAGCTCCGAACGGGTAAAATCGAGAGTACATCGGGAATGTTAGGCGTTTGCGGGCCGGAGCCCTTCGCCGCCGCGCTATCCGGACTCGGAATTGCCGACCCAGTTTCGGCGCTTGATTGCAATGTACTGAGCACTTCGGCGCTCATGATTCCGAGCTCCTTAACGGCAGATGAATCCAGAGCAGGCCGTTTTGTTGATCAGCATGAACTTTGTTAACGTCCACATCGGCCGGTAAACCGATCTCACGCTGGAAGACGCCATAATCGATCTCCATTGCGATCGTCCGCACCGGGCCGGGTTCCGAATCGGCCGGCTCCGGCACCGCGCGAACTCCGCGGATCGACACGTGCCGATCGCGCACCGTGAGCTCAATGTCGGACTTATCGACCCCGGCAAGTTCAACACATATGCGAATACAGGTCTCGCATCGATAGGCGTTAATGGCCGGTTGCCATGGCGGCGGCGCAAAATGAGGATAGCCCGATCGCGCCAGCTCCGAGGTGACCTCATGCAGCGTCCCGCGTAACCAGCGTAATCTTATCGTTCGAATTGTTTCCACCGGATCATAAACCTCGATGCGTATGAGCCCTTTTCAACCCGGGGTTCATTACCGGATCCCAGGGTCGCAACGCATTGACTCGAAATTATCCCTACCCAGGGTTGTACCGGTGCCACGGGCATTTCGCCGCGCTGACGTCCGGACGCGGGTCCCGTTTGTCTTACCGCTCCATCGCTGCCACCTTTGCGGGATGTCTGCGGCGGCGCGTTTCTCCTACATCTTCGTTATCATCGCGCTGGTTCTGATAGGAGTGGCCCATCTGGGAGTGCCTTTTGTAACCGTTCTGTTTTCTTTTTTCGCGCTGCGCAAGCTTAGTGTCACCAAGACGAAGTCGCTTTCGGTGATCATATTTATTGTCCTGGTAGCGGTAGTCCTTTACGGAATCGGTTATCTGGTGCGACAGGCCGTGGTGGCGTTCCCCACAATCGCGGAACAATCAATTCCTCCGCTGGTGGAGTATGCCCAAAAGCGTGGATACGATCTGCCGTTCAGCGACCTGGAGAGCTTGAAAGCCACCACGCTGGAAGTGCTCAAAGATCAGCTCGGATTAGCCGGCAATTTCGGCCGCGCCGCGAACTTCGGGCGCACCGCAACGCGCCAATTCGTGTTTGTGATCGTCGCGGTAGTGATCGCTATCAGTCTTTTTCTACGCTCCGGATTGCGATCTCCGCCGGCCGGTCAGAAACCGAGTCTTTTCACTACCATCGCCCAGGAAATCGAATCCCGGGTCAGTTTGTTTTACGAGAGCTTCGAGCGGGTGATGGGCGCTCAGCTGACCATTTCCGCTATCAACACGGTTTTGACCGCAATTTTCGTGGTGATCATCGGGCTTAAGTATGTTCCACTCGTTATCGGCCTAACATTTCTGTGCGGCCTTCTCCCAATCGTCGGAAATCTGATCAGCAACTCTGTCATCGTAGGAATCGCTTTCACCGAATCCGGTAAATCAGCCATCGCCGCGCTGGTATTTCTGGTTCTACTGCACAAACTCGAATATTTCCTCAATAGCAAGATCATCGGAAACCGGATCAAAAATCCGATGTGGATTACGCTGCTGGCTTTGCTCGTGGGTGAGCGGTTCATGGGGATTCCCGGAATGATACTGGCGCCGGTGATACTTGATTACGTAAAGGTCGAGATGTCGCGTTTGCCCGCCCCGAAACCTACGGCCTGACGCACTGGGAATGAAAGCGACTCGGGTTAAGCATTCAACGAGTCGGCACAGTTATGAAAGTGGGCCAAAGGGCGCGTTGTTAGGTTCATACGCCGCTGCTATTTCGAGGTGCTCCTGAGCAAAGTTACCAATTCTTTTTTCCACAGTACCGCAACGGTATGGCTTCCATGCCCGCGGGTTTTGGCGCTCGCCGGAATCGTAATTGCGCGTCCCTTTTTGACCCGTTTAATCTCCCGCTCCAAAATCCCGAGCTCGGGCGGATTGATAAGGTCATCAGCGAAATTGATCGCCAGTAACGGCGCGGAGATTTGTTCAAGCTTCGGTCCCGGATCGTAATCATGCGACGCCTCCAGCGCATACAAGACGTCGTTGGCATCGCTCGTTCTTGAAATGTCAGCCACGAACGAATCCAGTTTCTGATCGGCATCGCGCAGCGTGGGCGCTTCTTTCTGTCGCAAAACCGGATTACTGCTCATGAGCCAGAGCATCTCGGCGGCGGTCCGCAGACTCGGTGGTTGAGCCCGGTAGCCACCACTTTGCCACGCCGGATCGTTACGAATGGCGTCTATAATCACCCGTCTCCAGGCGCGGTTCCGACCGGAAATTTGAGTGGGCAGACTGGCCAGCGGCATCAGCGCATCCATGAATTTCGGGATGCTGTTCTCCCCACAGCCAGGTGTGCATTCCGCCCATTGAAGTTCCCATAACGAGTCGCGCATGATTCACTCCCAGGCCTTCGCTTAACAATCGATATTGGGCCTCAACCATGTCGAGGTAGCCGTAATGTGGAAATCGGGCGCGCAAATCATCGCTCGGCTTGCTTGATTTGCCGTGACCGATTCCGTCCGGCAGGACAATGAAATACTTCGACGCGTCTAACGGTTGATCTTTACCGAAAAGTTCGCCGGCGAACTCCGGGCGAAAAAACTGCGCGCCGCTTCCAGTCGTGCCGTGCGTAATCAAAACGGCGTTGCGGGTGCGACCCTGACTATTCTGTTCCGGCTTACCGAGAGTCCGATAATGGATTCGCAGTTCCGGTAATGTCTCACCGGAAGCGAATTTGAAATCCCGGATTACATAGTCGGCTTCGGAGGGTGGCGGATAATCGGCTGCCTGCAGCAGTCCACACCCGAGAAGGCAGGCCAAAAATGAAAGTCGGGAGCGCATGAAGCACCCGATAACGCGAGATACCGCAGTTGTCGAACCAAGCCTCAGTGGTTCAGAGTTAACGCACTTTCCCTAACAACGATCCTGCCGCAAAAAATTCAGAGCAGCGGATGCGGCACGGTTACGTAAGGAGCCAGCAATTTGCGCAATTCGTTAAACAGGTACCGGCGCTTGTGCGGAACATGCACCACGGGCAATGAGGTCGCTCCCAATGCCGCCTCCAGTATGTTTGCCGCCGATGCCCCTCCGTAATGATTCGCTTTTTCGAGTTCAATCGCTAACACCGGGGACAGCGTCGGGTCGCACACCACGAAATCGATGTGTTTGCGATTGATCGGCGTGAAATAATCCCACAGCGATTGATGCGGCTTGGAGCAGACGAGGTCGGCCAGCTTCACCTTCACGAAAATCATGTGATCGGGAACAACGCTGCGCAGGACCTGGTAAAACGAGCGTTCCGCCTTGGAGAAAAGCACGGTCCGACGGCGGAATGGAATCGGGGGGCCGCCGAATCCCGAGCCGGTAAAGGCCGGCCGGGCGGTGGCATGCTGGCCAAGCCAGACGATGGCAGTGAGAACGGCGAGAAAACCGGCCAGTAGCAACACAACGAGCAGGGGCTCCATTCTAGTAATTATAGCAGGGG
>DATFCK010000276.1:0-12245 GCA_035253185.1 Chthoniobacterales bacterium
CCTTCGGCCCGGGAAAAATTCGAGGCCGGCGCGTCACTGGTCCAGGTTTATACCGGGTTGATCTATCGCGGCCCCGGTCTCCTACGCGAAATTTCCGCGGCCGTTTCGGACGTGGGCCAGCCTTCCATCTGATAAAACGCAGACGACATCTGACACGCGCCGAAGCATTCACTTCCGAAGTTATTCTGGAGGAGGTGATTTATGCTTCGGTGGGCTTTTATTTTTCTCGTCGTCGCGCTGGTAGCGGCATTGCTGGGATTCACCGGGATCGCATCGGCAGCGGCTGGAATCGCGAAGTTTCTGTTCTTCCTGTTCCTGGCCGTGTGCCTAATCCTGTTCATCATCGGCATGTCAGTCGGCCGAAAGGTTCTGTAAGCTAAGAGCGCGATTTAATAGGCGTCGGACCGAGGTTCGCGCGGCGGTGGTCGCTCGGGCATCCGGCGATCCCTACGGTGGTGATGTCGCCGCATGAACTTATGGTGGCGGTCACGCATCCGCGCGAGTTCCATTCGCTGCTCCGGGCTGAGATCAGGACCGATCTGTTTATGCATATCGGCGAACGTATCCCGAACCCGACGCGCCGTGTCCCTTCGGATGCTTTCCAACTGGGCGGCCGCCTTTTCAACCACTGGGGAAATTTTGGCCGACTGCTCGGGTGTTAAGTTCAGTTCAGTCTGCAAACGGTCTTTCATTCGCTGCGCCGCAATACCGTGATGGCTAGTCGCCAATAGATAGTGCCGGGCGGTTTTGGTGGCAATGAACGCGCCGGTGACTCCACCAGCCAAAAACACCAGCAGAAATCCGGTGATCAACTTCCATTTCAGGGCTTCATTCATTGATACAGCTCGTCTTCAATTGCGGTGTCAGCGATCGCGTAATCGTTCGATGTCGGCTCGGCCATGTCTTCCGCTGCGCGGAATTCGCGGAATGAGGCTGCACCTCCCACCACCAGAATTATTGCAGCCAGCACCGCAACCCGGCGAACCAGCGCAATAATTCCATTGCCGCCGTTAGGGTGACCAGTCCGCGCCAGGGCAACCACCCGGGTGTCGAATCCGAACGGCATTGTCGGCGAGGCATTTTCCTTCTCCGCATTCGCCGCGGTGCCCAGTAATCGCCGCAGCCTCGAATCAACCGGTTTCATCGTTTCTTCTCCTGTGACAGGCCGTCCAAATGGCGTTTCATCTTCTGGCGAGCCCGAAATGCGCGCACTTTCACCAGAGGCGCGGACCATCCGGTAATTTGCCTAACTTCTTCCACCGAGTGACCCTTTAAATAAAGGAGATCGATCACCAGCCGCTCCGCCGGCTTGAGTCGCTCCAAAAGATGTCCTATCAGTTCGCGGGCCGCAAACTGCCGGTCAGGCTTCAATTCATCCGACGAAACCGTTAGCTGTTCGATGACTGCGGCTTCTTCCTCGCTCAGATCCGCCAGGCGAAGCTCGGGGCGCACCTTTTCCGATGCGATTTGGTTGAGACAGGTGTTCACCGCTATCCGGGATACCCAGTGCTCGAGGGGAACCCCACCCGAGAAGCGATCGAGATTGTGGAACATTTTTATAAAGATCATCTGACAAAGATCCTCTTCCGAAGTGCGTCTCGGTCGATGGGCTCGTACGATTTTGGCCACGAGCGGATACAAATGCCGTACCAGCGCACGAGCCGCTTCATCGTCATGGGCGAGTGCGGCCTTGACCAGCGCACTAACGTCGGGTTCGGGCATGTACCAAAAACTGAATCCACACCGTAGCTAATGACCGGCAAAAGGGGAATCCGGTTACAAAATTTGCCCTACAAAAAAATTTGTAACCGGCCGGTAATCTATACGGTCTCCCATGGTGAAGGGGCGAAGAAACGCTCACAAACATAAAGAACATGAAAAAAACCTTAGTTACATTGTTAGCGGTAGGAGCAATCGGGACCAGTTTCGCATTCGCTCATGGCGGTCATGGTGAACGCGGCGAGCGCGGACGGCGTGGTCATTGGAAGCATGGTAACCATTTGGAAAAAATGACCGAGACACTGAATCTGACGCCTGAGCAGCAGGCGAAAGTTCAACCGATCATCGACCAGACCAAACCACAGCTGGCCGCAATCCATAAGGAAGCGATGGAGAAATCCAAATCGGTAATGGACAATGCGATGGCCCAGATCCGGCCGATCTTGACGCCAGAACAGCAAAAAAAGGCCGACGATCTGCGTCAGGCGCGCGAAGACATGCGTAAGGCCGCAAAGCGCATGCACGATCTCAAGAAAGATAGTTAGGCAGGAAATCACCCTGCGGTTTGAGTGGCGGGTCCGCGCAGCCGGCGGTGGCGATTGTGAACCGATCGCCACCGCGGCGGTTGTAGTAGCGGTAATACCGGGCATACGATTGCCGGCAATTGTCGGTCTCGTGACACCCAGCGGTTAGCCATGTCATCCCGACCGAAGTGGAGGGATCGCTCAACTGCGGAACACGTCACACCAGTAGGCGCGTTCCCTCGGCTGCGCTCGGGATGACAACCTTGAGGCTTCTGGCTTACCCCTCGGCAATAAGATGAAGTTTAATGGCTAAGCACCCGAGACTGTTTCCGTTCATTGTTCGCAACTTCGCAGCAGCACGGTAGTCTTCGGTTGTGTGAAGCTGTCGCAAAAAATCGCCAAACTTGGACGATCAGAATCGTACAAACGCACCTGGCGCCGGGTGCGGCGTCGACTTCAGCCTATCGCTTTAAAGCCGTTGTTAGGCCAACTTGATCAAGCCCAACTGCGGGAGATTCAGCAGCGATACGCTTCTTCGCCGGTCCAGATCGCCAAATATGCCGATGTCGAGCGCTACATGAAGTTAAACATCGAGCGCGTCCAGGATCTGGGGCTGCATCGTTCACCTCCTCAGGACATTCTCGATCTGGGTTGCGGCGGCGGGTTTTTCCTCTACATCTGCCAGCAGCATGGACATCGTTGCCTGGGCGTAGACCTGGAGTGGTATCCGGTATTCACGGATTTGTTGAACCTCATGCACGTCGAGCGAAAGACGTGGGAGATAAAGGCGTTCGAGCCATTGCCTGATTTGGGAAGAAAATTCGATTGGATCACCGCCTTCTCGACCGGCTTCAATCGGGTAAAGAAAAAGCCGTGGCGGATGCCGGAATGGGAATTCTTTTTGGATGACCTGCGCAAACACCTCCTTCCGAAAGGTAAAGTTTTCTTCGCATTGAACCCGGAAGGACGCGGCGGCCGCTATTACGACGAAGAACTGCGACGATATTTCGTTAGGCGCGGTGCGCAGATCGAGCGGGAACGCATTTTCTTCCCGGCAGGTCTGCGGTAGCGGCGGTGTCCGGGTCGTGCCAGAGCAGCGCCACGGCGGTGACCGCCGGATTTTTGTTGTCCGAATCGCAAGTGCGACGTTCGAGGTACGAGTTTAGCGCCAAGGCGCGAATCAAGCATAGCCTGGGGCAACCCCGAATGCTTTCGAGGCTGAAGGCGCGATTCAATTGGTCTTCCGGTGTGTGCTCAATCGTTGAATCGCGCTTACAGCGCTGACTTCCGTGAACTGATGCTAACCTGGGGCGTTACCCCGGGCTCGAATTAAACCCGCGGCTTTGGCGCTAAACACATACCGGTCAAGAGAACGCCGCTACAACCTCAGTTCGCCCACTTCCCGTAGGGCGAACTCAAAATTGGCAATTCCTCCATCATGTATTGGGTTTTGCCGATCGCGCCGATCATGCGCGTTCCGGTCGCGGTGTACCACTTCTGCGACATGCTTTCACCGGTGTGACACCCCCAGCTTTTGATGTAGGCCTTTTTGGCAAACACGCGTCGATCAATTTTTTTGAATTCGTTTTCGTGCAGCCATGATTTGCAGGCGCTATCGATGATGTTGCTATAATCGAACATGAAACAGGCCTTGTTCGAATGGCCGAAATATTCGAAGCCGGCGATCTTAACCTGGTCGCGCGGTTGTCCGGAATTGATGTAACGCAGTACTTCCCACCCTGGCTCGAACCAGACTAACCGGATGTTGTATTTGTCGCGCACCGATTCGATGTGACCGATGAGGTCCTGTTTTTCCTGGGTGGCTCGATCCACATAACCCTGCCGGTAAACCAGCCAGGTAATCATCTGATCCGGCCCGTATTGAGCCCGCAACTGTTCCGTCCGAATTCGAGCCGCCCTAACGAAATTTGCCCACCAGTGGTCGTGCGGTTGGGCCTTGTATTTTTCCCACTGATGCATGGAAGGGCCGCCGACCAAAATGATCCACTCGGTCTGAACTTTGGCGGCCTGGATTGCGGGCGCCGTTGCCAGGCAAAGAATCGCGATGATGAGGAGGGAAATTCGACGCATGGGGAGCAAGAGCAGGAGCACTATTTATGCAATCTGTCGAAGCCTGCAACTGCCCGCAGAACGGACACTGGATTGATGAAAAAGTGGACCAATGAAGCATTGAAAATCGGATGGAAGTGCCTGCCGGATCGAACCCTACATCGGTCCACTACTCCATATCGGATCGGCTACTTCTTCCCGGATCAGGTCCTCCCACTGCTGCCGTCGCCGTACCTGGCAGAATCGTTGTCCGCTGACCAGGACTTCGGCGGGTAGCGGTCGCGAATTGTAATTGGAAGCCATCGACATGGCATAGGCGCCCGCGCTCATAATCGCCAAAAGATCGCTTTGGTGCAGGATCGGCATCGGCCGATCGATGGCAAAGAAATCGCCGGATTCGCAAACCGGGCCGACCACGTCTATTGGCTGCGTGGCCTTATTGTTTTCGGCTGGTTCCTCAACCGGCTTGATCTCGTGGTAACTTTGATATAGCGCCGGCCGGATGAGATCGTTCATTCCCGCGTCGACGATCGCAAAACTCTTTGTGCCGGTTTGTTTCAGGTAACGAACGCGCGTTAGTAATACGCCGGCGTTACCGACCAGCAATCGTCCCGGCTCGAGCAGAATTCGAACACCCAGTTCACGTAAAGCCGGCAAAATTGTTTCGACGTATTCTTGAATCGATAGCGCCCGGTCTTCACCGGGACTATCAGCCGTGTGTTCGTGCCACCACTTGCGTTCCCCGCTGGCCAGGGATGACTGATAAACAATTCCGAGCCCGCCCCCGATGCTGAAAAATTTAATGTCGTAATTCGATTTCAGTTCTTTCACCAGCGGCACCACCTTGGCTACAGCGGCTGCAAATGGCCGTGGATCGGTGATCTGCGATCCGATATGCATTTGGATTCCAACCAATTCGACGTTAGGCATCCGAGACGCGCGCTGGTAAATGCCGGCTGCCCTGTCCAGCGCAATACCGAATTTGTTTTGGTGTGACCCAGTGGAGATGTACTGGTGAGTGTGTGGATCGACATCGGGATTGATTCTCAATGCTACCGGTGCGCGGACTCCCTTGCCGCGGGCGATCTGCTCGATGTATTCGAGTTCGCCTTCGCTCTCTACGTTGAAACTGAGGACCTTCTGGTCGAGAGCGTAACCGATTTCTTCCCGTGATTTACCGACGCCGGCAAATGTGCATTTTCGGGGGTCGCCACCGGACGCGCTCACGCGATAAAGCTCACCGCCCGACACGATGTCGAAACCCGCGCCCGCATCTGCCAGCAGCTTTAGGATGGCGCCATTCGAGTTCGCTTTGACGGCATAACAAATCAGATGATCGAGCGGCGACAGCGCATCATCGAGTCGGCGATAGTGATCCAGAATGGTGCCCGCACTGTAGACAAACAGCGGTGTGCCGAAGTCCGTTGCCGGGGCGGTCAGATCAACTTCTTCGCAATGCAATCGGTGGTTGCGATAATGGAACGCGTGCACAGCGCATTGTAGTCAATCTTTGCCGCGATGCACTCGAGCTGATTGGTGCTTAACCACCCGCCCAGCATTCGGTCGTTTGGATGCGAGAAGGGCTTTGAGTGTTACCGAACCATCGCAAACTGACCGGTCAAACCTGTCTCGGGGAAGTGGATTCAATGAGTGATTACATTTCCGATCAACTGGGTTGCTCTTCATGAACTTGACTGCTTAAAGCAGTCAAGTCTAACGAGAAGCCGGTTCACGGTGCGAGTGCGTCTTGGTGAGGTGGATGCAATGAATGACGACATTTCTGACCAACTTGGTTGTTCTTCATCAACTTGACTGCTTTAAGCAGTCAAGTTTAACGAGATCTGACAGCGACGGCTCCTTGACGAATTCCCGAGCGCTCAGGTTCGGTGTCGTTTACCGCAAAGCCAGCATCTTCAGCCACAGGTTTACAAAGGCAATCAACGCGATCCCCATCAGGAAACTGGTTATCACAAGTTGTTTTCCGTGCCGGAGCAGTTCGCCGATCACCGCGTGGGTGGCGAGGTAGACGAAACCACCTCCGACGTGCGCCATCAGCAGGGTTAGCCAGAACATCGAGGTGTCGTCTAACAAGAAGTATCCGATCGCTCCGCCGGCCAGCGTAGTCGCTTCGGTGAGAGCCACCCAGGCAAACGCGGTCGCTCGTTTGAATCCGGCTCCGATAAGGAGGCTGCCCAGGGCAAGGCCCTCGGGCACCTTGTGAATGCAGAGCGCGGCGAATAGCGACCATATGCCCGCGTAACTGGCGTGAATATCATGGCCGACGCCGATGGCAATGCCATCGCTGGTACTGTGTATGGCCAGCGCCGCGATCAGGGCGAAGGCGATATCACTAAAATGGCGGGTCGCATCCGCATCGAAGTGGCTGGCGGCGCAAGCCGGGCACACGTGGTGGACATATCGGCTGATTAGAAAAAATAACAGATAACCGCTGGCCGCGGCTAACCCGACCATCCACCAGGTGCCGAAGTGCAAGGTTTCCGGTCCGATGGTAAACAACGTGACTCCGAACAAAGTACCAGCGGCGAAGGAAATCAGACCGCAGAGCACCTGGTGCGAGAGCCGAAACGCCGCGCTGACGGCGCCACCGGTTAGGGCAAACAGGTAGGCAGCGATTATCTGCCAGACGATTACGTTGCCATCCATAGGACGAGGAGGATCCAGGCTGGAGCGTTGTTACGCAACACTACGAATCGGCAAACGTCCTGTGATCCTGGCGGCAGTGCTGTATTTCAATCGTGACATGAACCAAATCCCGGTATTCTCGCAACAAATCGCGGTAATCATCCGCGCTTTTCGGTTCGTGTGCCACAATCGAAATAATGGCCGCAAATTTACCGACGCCAACCTGCCAGACGTGAAGATCGGTAACAAGTGAGTCGCCGTCGCTTTCCACCGCGCGACGTATCGCATCCGGCAGATCACACGATGCGGGAGTGCGGTCCAGCAGGATGCCGCTGCTGTCGCGGATCAAGGTATAGGACCACGACATCACTACTCCGCTTCCGATCACGCCGACGACCGGGTCGAGCCAGGCCCAACCCAGAAATTTTCCCGCGGTTAGGGCAACAATCGCAGTAATCGAAGTGAAAGCATCGGCCAAAACATGCAAATAGGCAGCGCGAAGATTGAGATCCTGCGGGGGTTCGGGGCCACTCCGAGAGTGATGATCGTGACGGCCGCGGTGGGTGAAAATGGCGGCGCAAATCAGATTAACGATAAGGCCTAAAACTGCGATGCCGATGGCTTCGTTAAACCGAATTGAAAGTGGTTCAAAAAAACGATGGATCGATTCCGCCGCCATCAGAATGGCCACGACCGACAAGACAACGGCGCTGGCGAACCCGCCCAGAACCCCGATCTTGGCGGTGCCGAAACTGTGCAGTGGATTACCGGAATATCGGCGGCTGAAATAATAGGCCGCTGCGGTGATGAAGAAGGCGGTGACATGAGTGGCCATGTGCCAGCCATCGGCGAGCAAAGCCATCGAGTTCGACGCGAACCCGGCAACAATCTCCACCACCATCATGGTGGCGGTGATGACAATCACGATTCGGGTGCGCCGTTCCGCAGCGGAACAATCCAGCGCGAAATCGTGCGAATGCCTGAAATGGGAATGATCGGTGGGCTGCACGGAAGGAATCAAAGCCTGAGAAGTGCCATAACCAAACTATCGCGGTTATGCGGTGCGGCAACGGTCGATGAGGGGTTGGCCGTGGGCTCCGCGATTGGCCGCGTCAATCCGGCCCGATATGATCGACTCAAAATGTCGTTCGAAAACCGACTACCACTCCGCGGCCTGGTAATGGCAACACTTCCTTCAGAAACGAAAGGTGATCGCGCGCTTCGGCATCGAGCAGGTTTACTCCCCGCACATACAGGTAGTTATAGGTTCGCTTCCACTGGAATTTATAACCGAGATTGACGTTCAAAAACGTGTAACCCGGTGTCGATGTTTCAAACTCGGCCGTTCGATTCTGCCGGCTGACCCGGCGTCCTTCTATGCTGGCACTCCAATGTTCGCTCTCGTAATTCAGCGACGCGCTGTAGCGCAGCGGAGTAATCCGCGGGAGCGGCTCGCTGGTATCGGCGTCTTCGGCATAAACGTAGTCAGCCTGTAACCGGAGAAATAAATCATTTGGATTTTTCTGCGCGATTTGCTCGCCTTTGGTCACCACGTTCTTTACGGATTTGGAATTCTCGGAATCGTTAGGTTGGGTTACGGTCAGGGGCAGAAAATGAAAATCCGCCCGGGTTTCACCACCGACGAACTCAGCCTTCTTGGGCGTATAATCAAAGACGCGCACCCCATCTTCGAAATCGCCGGTCGGCGTGAACGCGATGAATCCGTCGTAATTGCTGTAGAATGCACTAACGAACCCGGTGATTACGCCTTCGGTCTTGCGGAGGGTCAAATCGACACTGCGATTGGTTTCCACATCAAGGTTCGGATCGCCCACGATAAATTGAAACGTGGCCTCGTGCGGTCCCCTGGCGAAAAGCTCCTCCGCGGTCGGCGCGCGCTGGGAGTAACTGGAATTCAGCGCCACCTGCCAGCCCGGCGTGAAATCGTAAATCAATCCCGCCGCGCCGCTGATCGGCCAGAATCCCTGGTCCTTCTGCGAAGGCGAGGTCAGCGATGTGAGAGTGGGATCCGCGGAATCGATTGATACCGATTGATGTTCGACCCGGGCCCCGAATTGGATCCGGAACAAATCCAACTTTACCTCTTCGAACACAAAACCAGCCACCTGGGTTGTTGAGGTGGGTTGGAGGAAGGCTTCCTCGCCCAGGATCGACAGATCCTTCCAAAACACCTGTGTTCCAATGGAGCCCTCCAGTGGTCCCAGCGGCTTGTGCACCAGTTCAAATCGCGAATCAATACCGTTAGTCCGGAATGTTGCGCCGACGGCGTCTCCATCGATCTCGTCGTGTTTGTAGTCGGTATAAACCAACTTGAGATTAGCCACGTTGAGCCACGGCAGCGGGTCCACCACTGAGCTGCGCAGGTTGTATTGATCTTTGCGTACATCCAGGTGAACGCGTTCGGGCGGTACCATCGGGTCATCGACCTCGGGATTGTCCGGAACGCCGTAATCATTGAGATAGCGGCTGTACGACGCCCCAACGTAACGTTTATCCCATACATATGACCCGCCGATCCCAAACGATTTTGTTTCAACAAACGTGTTAGGCACGGTGCCTTCCGGATTTCCGCCGAAACCGTCGTTGCGCCGCTGTTCGGGTGTAAGTTCGGCCCGAATTCGTTCGTCCAAAGCAAACCCGGGAATGCGTCGATCATCAGTGCGAAGCAATGATCCTTCGGCGTGAAGCACCAAATGTTGGAAAGGCGACATCGTTAGGGCCATCGCCCCGCTCCTCTCCAGGTCGGCACTGTCGAATCGACCGTTCACTTCGCCACTGATCGGCTCCGGCGGTTGTTCCACCGGAATCAGGTTGTCGGTGACGTTTACGACGCCGCCAATCGCTCCCGATCCGTAGAGCAGCGTGGCCGGACCACGCACGACTTCAATGCTTTGACTCAAGAGCGGGCTAATACTGGGGGCGTGATCGGGACTCAGGTTCGATACATCGAAGACCTCGGTACCATTATTCAATACCCGGACCCGATTGTCGGACTGTCCCCGAATGACCGGCCGGCTTGCACCGGCCGTAAAACCACTCCCGCCCACGCCGGGTTGCGTTGCCAGGGTGTCGCCCAGCGACGGCTGGGTGAGTTGTTTCAGTTCGTCTTCGTTCAGGACGGTGACCGACTGGGCCTTGTCGGTCTCGCTGCGCTCGATTTCGCCGCCGCTGACGACGACTCGTTCGGCCTGGCTGATAGTGCCATCGGCTGCGCCGGGGAATGGACCTGGACTACCAGCCGGTTGTTGCGCAGTGGTGAGTTCTGTTAGGCCAAGTAATAAAGCATAGATGATAAAGTTTTTTGGTAATGACATTTCGTAAATTTTGTTTTCATTTGAGAATTCGATTGGATGCAGGCGTTCCGCGCGACGCCAGGGAACGCCACTGGGCGGCACAAACCAACCGCTGCTCAACCGGAAGTGGATTGGGAATCCGCGTTGAGACGCGGTCTCGATTCGCGCTAAGCGATTGCGGGTGGCGCGTGCTCGAATATCGCCGCGGTCAGGAACGGCGAAGCCACCCAGCAGGGCGATAACTCGGGAAGGGTTGCGAATTGAACCGCAACATTTGCGAAAATATCAAGCGCCGGCGCCGGGGTGTGGTGGCAGCCGCCCGTGCGCACGAATGTAACCGCGCAACTGTGATCAGCACCTTGTTGGCCCGCATGGACGCGCTCGTGCAGGCCCGGAGAGACTCCAAGCGCGATTGTCCAGAGAAATGCCGCCGTTGCCCAGACCGCAACGCAGCGGGACATGGCGCCTGGTTTCATTGCCTGGCGATATTCCAGCCGTCCCGTTCGCGACGCAACCAGTTTCTTGGCTGGCGGCCAACTGGACAGGTGTGCTCCCGTGGATTACGGAATCGCCCAGACAATGATCGAACCAGCGAAGATTTACTTTTTGGTGTTTGGCATCCTCACGATTGCCGGTGGGATCATGGGATACGTTAAAGCGAGGAGCGTTGCTTCGATAGTGGCGGGGGCACTTACTGGGCTCCTCCTGATCGTCGCCGCCCTCATTCTGACGACGTATCGTGAACTTGGATTAGGGCTCGCGTTATTCACTTCGGCGATCCTGGCCGGGCAATTCATTCCACGATTGCTTCGAACGCGGCGATTCATGCCTGCTGGAATAATGTCGCTACTGAGCGTGGTTGGTATTGTTGTCGCGATCGCGACCTGGATAAAGCATTGAGCGCTGTGGCAACTACTCGCGTTCGGACATGGCGTCGTTTGGTCATTTTCGTAGCGCTGGTTATTTTCGCCGCGATCATTTATCGCTGGATTTCATTGGAGCGGCTTCAACGCGTGGTGTCGGTCGAAGTTACTCCGACCCCGGCGCCAACGCCGGAGCCGACGCCAACTCGACCGCCGGTGATCACTGGAAAACTCGATACCGGACGCATATTTAATGGCGTTACTCTGCGCTCAACGGTTGAAACTCCCGAGGGCAGCGATGCCAGCACCGAGCGCGCCGACCCGGACAGCTATGTGGTCGAACTCAAACTTCAGGCGCGGCTGCCGCAGCCTAACAAAACCATCGAAGAGCTGCAGAAAATTACCCCACAACTTGGGACTTTGCTGCCCGGCCTAACAACGATGGTAGGCCCGAATTCAGTATCGTCTTTATACAACGATCTGTACTCGACCAAGGTCAAAAATCTGCGGGACAATCTGAATCGGCTCGATCAGATCCTGTCGCGGCACAATTTTTATGACTGCCAGACGGTGTTGCAGCTGGAGCATCCCCAGAGCAAACGCAAGGCGTTATTGATGCAGGCCGACATGGATGTGGATTCCGATGGGTCCGATTCGGATCGAATGCCGGCCGGTCCGGCGGTAACGACGAACTTCAAGCCGTTCACCAGTTACCGTTGGCCAAAGAAAACTCCAACGCTCAATCCTTATCAGCCCGCCATTGAAGAGCGATTGCGCAAGGCGGAGGAAGAATTGAACGCCAAAACGACCAGCTCGGAACGAAAGATCGAACTTCGCCGGACGATCGGAATACTGCGCGACGAAATCAATACCCTCAAAAAGTTCAGTTTCCTGATTGGCGCCACCGATCCTTTTATCGTGATTCCGGGCATATTTCACCGGGCGAAAGCGGCCAGGGTGGGAGACTACGCGGTAGTTATATTTGGCGATAAGATTTATCCCGTGCTGGTGGGCGACGTCGGGCCTAACGACAAGACGGGTGAGGCCTCACTCCGGATCGCCAAAGAGATCAATAACCTGGCTACGCCGTACAACCGGCCGGTGAGCGACTT
>DATFCK010000277.1:0-3795 GCA_035253185.1 Chthoniobacterales bacterium
AACCAGACGCTACCGCGTAGGCTGTCGCCGTGTTCCTCAAAATGGTCGAAGCGCCTCGACATAGCGAGGCGGCTACAACAACCAGAGCCACCGCGTAGGCTGTAGCCACGGCGCTGAGTCGCCGTGTTCCTCAATATTGTCGAAACGCCTCGACGCAGCGAGGCGGCTACAATAACCAGACGCGCCTCGACGCAGCGAGGCGGCTACAACCCCGCTCACAACCACTCCGTTAAATAACGCGCGCCTTCTTTTTCCTCTCCGGGACGCACTTCCGGGCGCCACCGGAATTTCTTCAGCCACCGGTTTTCTTTTTCTTCCACCACATCGGCGATGATATCGCCTAACACGGGCGCAAACTTGAACCCGTGACCGCTATCCCCGGCGGCAATCACCAGCCCTGGCCGTTCTGGATCGGCCGCTATCCAGAAATGGCCGTCATGCGTATCGCAGTACAAACAAATCCGCGTGTACACGATGGGGGCGTCAGTCAGCATCGGAAACGTCGACGCTACGAACGCGCGCACTCTGGCTTCCTCTTGCGGGGTTACATTTCGCTCGGGTGAATCGGGCGACATCTCGCGCCCGGGGCCGTGATTTGCAATTTTCACCACTCCTTCGGTATTCAACGGGAAGCCATAATAGCCGGTGGTTGAAATGTCTGCTCCGAATACCGGAAAACATTCCGGACGAAATGGTGCCGGGTCTAACGGTTTGAAATGAAATACGGCATGTCCGGTTGCGCGAAAAAAACTGCGGGTGTGCGGTAACAAGTATGGAGTCCATGCTCCGGTTGCCATAACGACTGTGTCAGCGTTAATGACGTTGCCATCCTTAAGCAGAGCGCCGCAGACTCTTCCTCCGGTTTCGTCGAGTTGAGCAAATTGGCTGCCTTCCCGAACCTTAACTCCCATCTGTTTCGCGCGATGCACCAGCACCGCCACGGTCCGACCGCTTTCCGCGTATCCAGCTTCCATTTCGAGAACGCCATCCTGGTATTCAATTCCGTTCCATGCTGGGTAACGTTCTTTGATGGCCCTTGCGTCCAAGCGAACCAAACGACCGCCGCGTTTGTTAGCGACTTCGAAACTTTGGTGCTCAAAATCGCCCGGCTGCATCGGCTCGCGGCGGACGAACATCATTCCCACTTGGTGATAAAGCTCGGTGCCGAATTCCTGATTCCATTTTCGCCACAGCTTCACTGCCTGCTCGGCCAACTCGGTGTAATCCTCGTCGCTACCGTAAGTTGATCGCACCGCTTTGCTGATATCAGTGGACGCCGCCAGCCAATGAGGGAGCGGGCCGGGATCGATTAGCGTGACTTCGTGTCCGCGTTTCTTAAGTGAGATAGCCGCAGTGACACCATTGATGCCGGCTCCGACGATGAGAACTTTGCCCATGATAATCTCAGCCGCCGGCCGGGGATGCCGCAGCGTTGGATAGAGTCTTCGTCATGACCACGCTCTCCGTCAACGGCCTTAACATTTGCCGGTAAGGCTCGAGCCGTTGAATGTTGAACGGCTGGAAAGGTGGGGCAAGTTTTCAACTTGCCAACTCAAGACATCGCAAGTTGAAAACTTGCGCCAATTTGATGCAGATCGACATCCTGACGTTATTTCCTGAAATTTGTCGCGCGCCATTAAGCGAAAGCATCATGAAGCGCGCGCAGGAAAAGGGATTGCTCAATCTGCACATCCACAATCTGCGGGACTGGACCACCGACAAGCATCACGTGGTGGATGACGCGCCATTCGGTGGCGGGCAGGGGATGGTGATGAAACCGGAACCGATTTTCGCCGCGGTGGAAGATCTTCAGCAAAAAGCGCAGCAAACGCCGAACGCCGAACGCCGAACGCCGAATGCCGAACTACAGAAGCCGCGGGTGATTTTAATGAGTCCAGCGGGACGACGTTTTAATCAGCAAATGGCGACCGAACTCTCGAACGAATCACATCTCATCATTATATGTGGTCATTACGAAGGGGTGGATCACCGGGTCATCGAGCATCTGGTTGATATTGAAGTTTCAATCGGCGATTACGTTTTGACTAACGGGGCAATCGCGGCGGTAGTTCTAGTTGATGCCGTTGCTCGATTGCTACCAGGCGTTCTTGGTGACGAGCAATCCGCCGCGGATGATAGCTTTAGCAGCGGTTTACTGGAAGCACCGCAATACACTCGGCCTGCCGAATTTCGTGGACGGAAAATTCCGGACGTGCTGCTTTCGGGGAATCACGCTCAGATTGCGGCCTGGCGAAAAGAACAGGCACTAAGGCGAACGAAAAAAAATCGTCCCGATTTGTTAGGGTAGTGCGGGGGGCGCGTCTGCTTGGGGAGCACCGGCTGCCAGCCTGTTGGTCCAGGCAGCCTGCCTGGACAGTGTTGTTGATATTGTTAAAGGAAGCTTCTGCCGGCAGGCTGCCGGCAGCAACAGGCTGGTAGCCTGTGCTCCCCGGAAACACGACGCCGACTCTACATAAGTCGGCCAACAATCACGCAGGCGTTGATCCCGCCGAAGCCGAAAGAATTGCTCATTACGCAATTCAATTGCGCTGAGCGGCCGTGGTTAGGCACGATGTCCAGATCGCAGGCCGGATCGGGATTGGCATAATTGATCGTGGGCGGAACCCATTGATGTTGGAGTGCAAGCACTGCCAGGATTGCTTCAATCGCACCAGTCGCGCCTAACGGATGGGAGTAATACCCCTTGGTGCCGCTGACCGGAATCGTTGTCGCTTCACCGAATACTTGTTTGATCGACAACGTTTCCGTTGCGTCATTCAGCTGGGTCGAGCTGGCGTGGGCATTGATGTAATCGATTTGTTTGGGCGAAAGCCCCGCGTCGGTCAGCGCGTCGCGCATTGCCCGGATACATGATTCGCCACTCGGCAGTGGTGAAGTCATGTGGTAGGCGTCGTTATTGAGACTGTAACCGAGCAGCTCTCCGTAGATTCGCGCGCCACGCCCGCGAGCATGTTCCAGTTCTTCGACAATCAACGCGGCGGCCCCTTCGCCCATCACAAATCCATCGCGCAGCTGATCGAATGGGCGGCAAGACAATTGAGGATCGCCCTCCCAGCGGCTCATTGTCTTGATGATATCGAACGCACCAAAGGTCAAAGCCCCCAGCGGTGCTTCGGCCCCACCCGCCACGACGACGTCCGCCATATCGTCGCGGATGTAGCGCAACGCTTCACCCACCGCGACCGTGCCGCTCGCGCAACTGTTCGAGTTGGTGGTGCCGACACCACGAAACCCGAATTCGATCGCGATATTGGAATGGGCGGAGCCACCAAACACCTGAAGTGCCAATGTTGGATTCACCCCGCGGGTTCCTTTCTTCAGAAAACGGATGTGCTGATCCTCCGCCTGGCAAACACCTCCTAACGCCGTGCCAAAGCTTACCCCAATGCGATCCTGCGGATTTTCCCGTGAATAGGTTAGGCCGGCGTCGTCGAGCGCCAGTTTGGCCGATGCCACCGCGAACTGGGCATAACGATCGAGTCGTTTCAGCCGGTGCGGCGGGAAGAATTCCTCCGGAGTCCAATCGCGAATTTCGCCGCCGCACTGCGCGTAAAAATCGGAGGTATCAAATGTGGAGATGCGATTGATCCCGCTTTTTTCAGCCAGGATTCCGCTCCAAAAACCGTTCACACCCTTGCCGATGCAAGTGAGTGGTCCCAGCCCGGTGATGACAGCACGCCGTTTCATTCTATTTGCCCACGAAACACACTAAATACACGAAAGATGAGGGGAGGCTTCGAAGTTTACATTTCCACTTTCGTTTGTTTCGCGTGT
>DATFCK010000278.1:0-4704 GCA_035253185.1 Chthoniobacterales bacterium
GGAAAGGCCGTTTTCCTTATGCGTTTCCTTACGTATCAAAGGGTTGCACTGCCGGTTCAACGCGCCGGAGGCGCAGCGGATATTAGCCGGCGGCGCGAGTCACCGGGGTATTCATTTGGCCGTAATTTCCCGCCGTGGCAGGCGCGGCGGATGTAATTCCTCAGCCCCTGCCGTGTTTGAAGAATTTCTGAGTCCGGTGGCTTGCGCCACCGGCTAATCTCTTTCGTGCCTCCGGCACTCGGTATTCCAGTGGTGGTGTCCGATGCCGGTGGACCCAAAGTGCAATCCCATCTCGTGCCGCAGCTCGGAGTGGCCAACTGACTGTGCTACGAGCTCGCGCTGGAATAATGGCGCAGGGCGAATCGCCAGAACGAGCGGGAAAGAAAAAACACGATCATTGACGCGATGGCGAGGTGAGCCATGAGCCACCACGGCTGGGTGAGCGGTTTGATCAACAGTCGGGCCGGGATGTTGGCGATGATAATGACCGGAATAATCCAACCAAAGACAAACCGGAAAATCTTGGGAAAGATCACGTCGGGATAACGGGCGATGTTCAAAAAGTTGAAGTAGCCATACACCAGCCCCTGAGCGCGCACGATCCAGAAACTAACCGCAGCCAGGGAAAGCATGATGGAATAATGAACGGCAATGCCGAACACGAGTGCGACAAGATAAAGCAGCACTGACAGCGGAGTCGGAACGAGATGGAGATTTGACAGGGACAGAATCACGATTGCCGCGCCCACGATTGCGTTAACGATGCTATCCAGTTCGAATTGTTTGCTCGACACCGCGAACTGACTGTCGATCGGCAACACCAGGACCGAATCCAATTTTCCGGTGCGCACCAGCTCGGGAATATTGGCGATGTTGACGAAGAAAAATGCCTGGAAGATCTGTGCGATGATCTGGTGGGTGCCAACCAGCAGAACCACTTCCCACTTCGACCAGTCGCCGATTCGATCGACATTCGCGAAGATGATGCTGAAAAAAACAATCTGCCCCACAAACCAAAGCACTTCCACCAGCATCCAAAGGAGGAAGTTCACTTTGAAACTCATGGAGCGGATCAGCGAGTTCCGCATCATGATGGAATAAATTTCGATGTAACGGCGCACTGCAATTCACTGTCTTACTTATATGGGAAGTCAACTATCGACCGGATGAGACGCACGCTTTGGATCGTCGTGGTCGTGTTGGCAGTGGTGGGGGTAGTGCTGTTCGTGCGCCGTTGTGCCGGCCCGGGACGTACGACTTATCAGACTGCACCGGTCGGTCGTGGCCCAATTACTCAGATGGTGACCGCCACCGGCACGTTAAATCCGGTCGTGAACGTGCAGGTCGGCAGCCAGGTATCCGGCAATATTGCCAAGTTGTTTGTCGATTTTAATTCACAGGTGAAAGCCGGGCAGGTGGTGGCTCAAATCGATCCGGTAATTTTTCAGGCCACCGTCACGCAGGCTGAAGGCGATCTGGCCTCGGCGCAGGCAGCGCTGGAACTGGCCCGGGTGAGTGCGGCTCGCACCCAGGATCTCGTTAGGAAACAAAATTCCGCCCAGGCCGATCTCGATCAGGCCATCGCCACGCTGCATCAGGCCGAGGCCAATGTGAAAATAAAGCAGGGCGCGCTGGATAAAGCGAAAGCCGATCTCGACCATTGCACTATCACTTCGCCCATTGATGGTGTTGTCATTTCGCGAAGTGTCGATGTCGGTCAAACCGTGGCGGCCAGTTTGCAGGCGCCCGTCATTTTCGCGATCGCGAACGACCTAACGAAGATGCAGATCGACGCAAACGTAGCCGAGGCTGACGTCGGTGTCGTCGCGGTCGATCAGGATGTGGATTTCACAGTGGACGCCTTTCCGACGCGCACGTTTCACGGAAAAGTCGTCCAGGTGCGCAACGCGCCGATCACGGTGCAGAACGTGGTGACGTATGACACGGTTATTGGCGTTAACAATGAAGAGCTGAAGTTGAAGCCTGGCATGACAGCCAACGTCTCCATCGTCATTGCCCAGCGTGACAATGTCTTGCAGATCAAGAATGCTGCGCTCCGTTTTCGGCCGCCCGATACAACTCCGGTAGAGACTCGCGCGGCGTCATCATCGCCCGCGCGTTCCCGGAGGGCCCGCTCCAGCGGCGCACGCGAACGTCGCAGCAGTGAACGAACCGTTTATGTTCTTTCCGGCGGCCGGCCGAAACCGATTCAAATCAAGACCGGCATTAGTGACGGGATCGTGACCGAGGTCCTCGAAGGCCTGAAGGAGGGGGATCAGGTTGTTACCGCTGCCGTTAGTCCGGAGACTTCCACTGCTTCGCCTCCGCCCAATCCGTTCAGCGGCGGGAGAAGAAGGTTTCCGTGAGCGTCAACGAGAACGAATGTCTCTTCCGGGGAGCACCGGCAGCTTGCCTGTGGTGTTCGACAGCCTGCCGAACATATTTCGCCGGCAGGCTGCCGGCGACTACAGGCTGGCAGCCTGCGCTGCCCGGAACTGTGCGCGTCTAGCTTTATGATGAACAACGGCAGCGGATTGGTCGTTAGGCTGGAGGACGTTCACAAGACGTACCGCACGGGTGAAGTAGACGTGCATGCGGTGCGCGGCGTTTCGCTTGAAATTCACAAAGGCGAATTTGTCGCGTTGATGGGCGCGAGCGGGTCCGGCAAATCGACTCTGATGAATATTCTCGGCTGCCTCGATCGGCCAACCAGGGGTCGTTACGTTCTCGACCAGGATGATGTTTCCTCGCTGAGTCGCGATCAGTTGGCTGATATTCGCAATCGCAAGCTCGGCTTCGTGTTCCAAAGCTTTAATCTTCTGCCACGCACTACCGCGCGCGAAAATGTGGAGCTGCCGTTATTATACGGCAACAACCGCCTAACGAATACTCAGTTGCGCGAGAAAGCGGACCGGGTTCTGGCTGCAGTCGGACTGGAAGGCCGCGAAGAACATCATCCGAGCCAGCTGTCCGGCGGCCAGCAGCAACGAGTCGCAATCGCCCGGGCGCTCATCAATGAGCCGGAAGTGGTGCTGGCGGACGAGCCGACCGGCAATCTCGATAGCCGGACCAGCGTTGAAATCATGGGCATCTTTCAGGATCTGAACAATCGCGGCATCACTATCATCATGGTCACCCACGAGCCCGATATTGCACAGTTCGCCCGTCGAAATGTGGTGATGCGCGATGGATCGGTTAGGCAGGATTTTACGGTGAATCAACGACTCGATGCGGCGACGGAGCTGGAGAATCTCAAACAAACCGAAGATGAAACTTAGCGCCTCCTCTTCGGTAGCGGCGGTCTACGACCGTCGCACTACCAGTCACACATCAAATAGCGCGGCGGTCACAGACCGCCGCTACCGAAAAAGGTAATGCGCGTCGGCTCCACATTCACAGTTGCGTTTCGCGCACTGCGCCGGAATAAGCTGCGCTCGGTGCTGACCGCACTCGGCATCATCATCGGCGTGGCGGCCGTCATTGCGATGGTCGGCATCGGCAACGGCGCCAAAGCCCAGGTCGAAGCTCAAATCGCCAGTCTCGGCGAAAACGTCATCCTGATTTTCTCCGGCAGCGTTACCTCGAGCGGTATTCGAACCGGCTGGGGAGGGGCGGGCACCCTGAAAATCGAGGATGCGGAAGCAATCCGTCGTGAGATTCCCGGTGTGATCGCGGTAAGCGAAGAGATCGTTTCCACGACTCAGGTCGCTGCCGGCAATCAAAACTGGTTTACCCGGATCTATGGAGAGTCGGCCGATTACTTTGATCTTCGACAATGGCCGCTGGCGGACGGGGCGCCGTTTACCGCCCAGGATGTCCGGAGTTCGAACAAGGTTTGCGTGATCGGGCGTACCACCGCATCCGAGATTTTCGGCAATGAAGATCCGGTTGGCCAGATTTTGCGGGTCAAGAATGTTCCGTTCATCGTGACCGGTGTCCTAACGGCCAAAGGTTTAAGCGCGCAGGGCGTCGACCAGGACGACATCGTCATCATGCCCTTTACCAGCGCGATGAAGCGCGTTACTGGCGGCACCACATTGCGCAATATTAACGTTCAAGTCTCGGACGCGAGCCAGATTCAGCCCGCTCAACAACAGATTGTTTCGCTGCTTCGACAACGTCATAACATTCGAGAGGGACGGGACGATGATTTCACCGTGCGCAATCAGCAGGAGATCGCCGACACCGCAACCGCGACAACAGACGTGATGACCAGCTTGTTAGGCTGGATTGCCGGGGTATCGCTGGCAGTGGGCGGAATCGGAATCATGAACATCATGCTGGTTAGTGTGACCGAGCGCACCCGTGAAATCGGCACCCGCATGGCAGTCGGCGCACGGGGAAGCGACATCCTTACCCAATTCCTGATCGAAGCGATTTCGCTGAGTTCGGTAGGCGGGATTATCGGGATCGTGCTGGGGGTTTTATCCGCCAAAATCATCGCCATTACCCGACAATGGCCATCCTTGATCTCGGTGCCCTCGATCGTGCTTGCGTTCACCGTTAGCGCGCTGGTTGGAGTCGCGTTCGGTTTTTATCCGGCGCGCAAAGCGGCCCGGCTCGATCCGATCGATGCGCTAAGATACGAATAGAAGGGCATGAACCGCGGATTACGCGGATATCGCTGATAATTTATGAGGTTCCTTTTCCGTGAAATCCGCGTAATCCGCGGTTAGATTTCCCGCATGGGTGAACGGAGTCGTT
>DATFCK010000279.1:0-5956 GCA_035253185.1 Chthoniobacterales bacterium
GAGAGATAGGGGCAAGAGCGATGAGCCCCGGGGGGGGACGCTGCGGGAATCCCTTTTGAGGCGAAAAATTGGCAAAAAACCCCCAAAAAAGCTTGCAAGTTTGACTGGGGTCCGGCGTAATGGGTACTAGAGAACCCAGAAAAACAATGAAAACAATGCTTGGAACAACGTCGGTTTCCTTATTCGCTCTGATTTGTCTTGCGGGTCAGCTTTTGGCTCAAAACAACATCAAACATGTGCCCGAGGTCCTGTCGCCACTCTGGCTGGCGATCCCCGTCGCCGGCATGTTTGTCTACAGATATATCCGGGCAAAAAAATCCTGATAATGAAAACAATCTTGCGGACAACTTCGCTTTCGCTGGTGGCTCTGAGCTGTTTTGCTTCATCGCTGTTCGCGGCGCCGGTAAAACAGGTGCCCGAAGTTCTTTCACCACTCTGGCTGGCAGTTCCAGTCGCCGGCATGCTCGTTTATAGATATATCCGCGCTAAGAAATCGTAGGCTGCTCCAAGAAAAACTATGAAAACAATGTTGAAAACAACTTCGGTTTCGCTGTTGGCATTGATCTGCTGCGCCCCACAGGCGTTTGCCTTCACCCAAAAACAGGTGCCCGAAGTTCTTTCACCGCTTTGGCTGGCGCTGCCCGTCGCCGGCATGTTCGTTTACAGAGCTATCAGGGCAAAAAACCGTAGCTGAGGGCCGGGACTGAGCCCGGCATTTGGCTGCGAGGTGAATGAGAGCGGCGCAGAAGCCGGCCGCCTCCTTCATTCTTTTTCCTTCGTTAGTTCAGATTGCATTGTTGGGGCGCAGCTTGGTGCACAGGACATAGGGTGGTTCAGGCAAAAAGAGCTTGGAATAGACCACAAAAAGCTTGCATGTGCGGCCCTGGTCCGGCGTAATGGATAGAGAACCCATAAAAACTATGAAAACAATGTTGAAAACAACTGCGGTTTCACTATTGGCATTGATCTGCTGCGCCCCGGATGTGTTCGCCGCTTTTCAGAAACAGGTGCCCGAAGTTCTTTCACCGCTCTGGCTGGCACTGCCCGTCGCCGGCATGTTTGTGTACCGAGCGATCAGGGCGAAAAAACCCTAGCTGAACGGTCGGGACGTAAGGCCCGGCATTTGGGCGAGCGACCAGAACGACAGCAGCGGAGCAGCGGACCGCCGCCTCCTTCATTTCATTTTCTTTTCTTCTTCGATCAAATCGAGGATGTCGCCCACCGATCCGAGCTTCTCCGGGTCGACGCCGTTGATTGAAAAATCGATTCCGTAGGTTTCCTCAAGCCAGCTGATGATTTGCAGGATTGCGAGCGAATCAATCAGCCCGGACGGAACCAGGCGTTCATATTCTTCCAGCTTTTCCACTGGCACCCCGGCGCGCTGAATCCCGTGAAGAAACTGCAGGAGAACGGCTTTTCGTTCTGCGCGCGACGAATTCACTTTCCGGATTCTCCTGCCAGAATTGAAGCCAGGTCCAGCGACGGTTGCTGCTGACAAGCTTCCCTAACAATATCGCGATTGATTTTGCCGCGCGAAGTGCGTGGGATTTCGTCCATCGTCCACCAGCGTGACGGAAGTTTGTGGTCGGCCAGATGTGACTTCATCCAGCTGAGCAATTTGCGCATCGTGTCAGGTTGGCGATCGGTCAGGACGACGGCGATCGCAGCCGCTTCACCGTACACCGGATCTTCGATCGCAAATGCGCACACATCGCTGACCCGATCAAACCGCTCTACTACCGCTTCGATGTCAGCCGGATAAATTTTCATCCCGCCTTTGTTGATTTCATCTCGTTCACGTCCTCGAAGAAAAAGCCGGCCGCGCTCGTCCATCATTCCGATGTCGCCGGTAACGAACCAGCCATCGCGAACAACAGCTGCAGTCAGGTCGGCCCGGAGAAAATATCCTTTCATCAAAGCGGGAGTTTTCAGCCAGACATAGCCCGGTTCGCGTGGGCTACATCGGTCACCCGGGGCCGGAGCCTGGTTAGTGTCGCCGTGTTTCAAGATTTTTATCTCCGCTCCCCAGCCTTCGCCGATCAGGCCGTCTTCCGCCGGCATCGAGGCGTCTGCGCTGCCGGCAACCCAACTTCCAGTCTCGGTGATGCCGTAGGTATTACTTACCTGCCGACAGCCCGACCAGGCGCGGATTTGTTCCCAGGCGGTGGCTGACAGCGGCGCCGAACCACAATGGATTCGACGCAGTGATCCGCCTAACGGAGGTTTTGCCAATTTTAGGACCAATTTCCAGATCGATGGAACCGATGACACGAATGTGATTTGATGTTCATCGATCATCGCGCCGAGACGTGCGATCAAATCGGGCCGAAACGGCGGGGTGATGTGCAGATCCTTTCCCCGCAGCCATGGGAACAGACAGTTACAAATCAAACCGTGGCCGAAATGGGTGGGTAAAACGCATAGCGAACGATCAAACGCATGCAGTGGAAGATGATCGGCGAGATTGGTCCAGCGCGCGCGAAGCGAGCCATGAGTATGAACCACTCCCTTGGGATCGCCGGTCGAACCGGAGGTGAACAATATCAACGCGTCGGCTTCAGGTGACATCCGGCTTACGTCAGTTTCGGCGGATCCTGTCTCCGTGGTCTCGACTGTGATTCCGTTAATCCCGGTCATGATTGCGCTCACTTCAGGCCGCGTGGTTTCGTCCACCACCGCCAGCCGGGGTTTGGCCACGCGAGCCAGGTTGCCGATCTCGAACGCCGTTAGGCGGGAATCGACCGGCACGGCGCACGCGCCAATTCGCCAAATGGCGAGCAGTTCGGCGAAGAACTCGAGCCGATTCCCGAACGGGAGCAGGACGCGATCTCCCGGCTTTACCCCGCATGATTCGAGCCGCGCGACGCGACAACGAACCTCGCGGACACTTTCTAATGCGCTCCAGCGACGCCCACTCAGCGGCTCGATTAAATCTCCCAGGTTGAGCTCCGACATGACAAGCACTTCAACGCAATCTGAATAAGCCCACAAAGAATCTACACCGGGCAACGAAGGAATCCGGATCATCCCGCGCCCAGATGTGAATGATGGCGAAAAAGGTCCATACCAGGAAGATCGCGAAGATCTGCCGCGCAATTCCGCGAGCTGGTTTTTTCTGCCGCGCCCGCGACTGCTCGCGCAGCATTGACACGCCGATGCCGGCAGCCAGCAGGAAAGAATAAAACACTCGCGATTGCATGGCCGCCCACACTTCAATCAAATTTCCCCTAACGAGTGGCCCTTTCAAGGCGACGCAATGATAATAAATGTTTCCCGCGAATGCGGCGGCAAAAACAGCCGCCAAGAGACGCAACCGCGGGCGTCCCTTGAAATAACGGGTGAAGGTGGGGTAAAAGAAAAAGTTCACCAGCAATTCCTTAAAGTAATAAAAATACCGGTTCCAAAACTCCACCACGCTCTGGGCCAGCAGAGGTTGATAGGTGTTTCGGAAAACGTTGAAACCGAAGAACCGCATCCAGCCAATGATGATGTGACCGAGCACGGCGAGCGCCAGCACATGCTGAAACAATTCGAAATAGAGCGAGGCCCACGATACTGCGACGGAATGGGATTCCGGATGCGCAAATAGCTCACCCGGGCGTGGGAGCGCCACTGTGCCTAACAACCGCCGGTAGGCATTGTCGGTTCCGAAGATAACCCCCTCGACCAAATCGCGGGCCATGGTCCACAAGCCTGCCAGCAGGAACAATTTTACGCCGGCAAGTTGCGACTTTGCCAACCCATCCGCATCGCGGGCCTCGTTCGCCGATAGATAATCCCATCCTTTGCCGTACGGTACGTCGGCCCGGGTCCAAACTGGAAAACAATAAAACAGGTGATCGGCGAATCGGGTGCCGGTCATTTTACCATGTTGAGCCGTCATCATCATGTAACCCACTCGCCACAAAAGCAGTGGTACGGCTGCGATCCATCCGGCGAGCACCGTCCTAGTCAGAACATTGGCCGGCGGAAGATTCCACAACGCAATTGCCGGAATCCAAAACAGCGTGTGCAATGCGATTTGCGGATGCCGGCGAATGGATTCGGGCAAACGGGAGAAATTTTTAGCGGCGAGATAACTCAGCCAAAAAAAACCGAAAAGTGCTGATCCCAGAATCAGCCAGGCCGCGGCGGTGCCAATAAAAGGACCTTCCCTGCTCACAGCAGTGAGTTCTTTCCAGGGATGAGTGAACACCGCATAGAGGGCTGCCACCGCCAATAGGAAACGACGCCGTGCCGGCGTCAGTGCTCGCAACGCCGGACCAAATAATTGCAGCCAAAGGGCAATGAATTTCGGCTGCCGATGAAAATGGCGAATCTGATCCCAGGTCAACGACGCCTCCCTGAAGAAGCAATCGTGCCGCCGGATAAACTGCTACTCACCGCTTTCAGAGTAGGAAAAAGCTTCCCACCCCGCAAGGTGCCAGCCGGACCGCTAGAAAGCCCTGCCGCGCCGGTAGGCGGAATTACCTACCTCCGTCGACAGTGATGTATCGACGCTTTCTCCCGCCGGATCAACGTGGCGAAAGCGGCTTTGTCATTCATTCGACATTCGTAATTCGATATTCGACATTCCGCGGATGAAATCCGCGGACATACGGCGATCATTTCTCGAATTCTTTCGCGAGAAACAGCACACCGTTGTGCCGTCGTCGTCGCTGCTGCCCGATTCCCCCAATTTATTGTTCACCAATGCGGGGATGAACCAGTTCGTGCCGATTTTTCTCGGCCAGCAAAAGCCGGCGTGGAATCCGCCGCGAACAGTCGACACCCAAAAATGCATTCGGGCGGGCGGCAAGCATAACGACCTCGAAGACGTGGGGCTCGATACCTATCACCACACATTTTTCGAGATGCTGGGTAACTGGAGCTTTGGCGATTACTTCAAAAAGGAAGCCATCGAATGGGCGTGGGAACTGGTGGTGGAACGCTGGGGATTACCGGCGCAACGACTTTACGCTACGGTTTATCAGCCAGGACCCGGTGAACCGAGTGAGTTCGATCAGGAAGCACACGATCATTGGGCAAGATTATTTCGTGAGGCGGATCTCGACCCGAAGGTTCACATCGTTAACGGGAACAAGGCTGACAACTTTTGGATGATGGGCGACACCGGGCCCTGCGGTCCATGTTCGGAGTTGCACGTCGACCTCACGCCCGATGGAGATACCCGCGGCTCGCTGGTCAACATGGGCGATGCGCGCTGCATCGAGATCTGGAATTTGGTGTTCATCCAGTTCAACGCCAATCACGACGGCACGTTCACGCCGCTTCCGCAACGCCACGTCGATACCGGAATGGGGTTTGAACGCGCCACCGCGATCATTCAGGGCACAAAAAATTTTACCGATTTCTCCGGGATCATTTCCAACTACGAAACCGATGTCTTCCGCCCAATCTTCGATGAGATCGAGAAGCTGAGCGGAAAAAAATACACCAGCACGTTGCCGGGCTCCGGTGATTGGGGAGCGCACGCGACCTCGCGTGCCGATTCCGGCGATTCGCCGGAATCCGGGAAGACGTCGGCGGGGTCGCCGACTGATGCACGCGCGTCGCGTGCGCTCCCGGATCAGATCCAGATCGATGTCGCGTTCCGCGTCATTGCTGATCACATCCGAACTCTTTCCTTCGCGATCGCGGACGGAATCATTCCCTCGAATGAAGGGCGCGGTTATGTTCTGCGCCGGATTTTGCGTCGCGCGGTTCGCTACGGGCGCACGTTAGGCTTTCACGAGCCGTTCTTTTTCAAATTGGTGGACGTTTTGGCGCGAACCATGGGCGACGTGTTCCCCGAAGCACGCCAGAATCAGAAGAAAATCGCCGAAACGCTCAAGCGGGAAGAAGAATCATTTAATAAGACACTCGATAAGGGCATAGAATTATTCGAACGCGAAGTGGAGAAACTCTCGGGTAGGGTGGGCGTCTCGCCCGCCGCATCCGGCATCTTGCCGGATGC
>DATFCK010000280.1:0-5527 GCA_035253185.1 Chthoniobacterales bacterium
CGCGCCCGCGCCGGGAGCGAGGAGAAAAAAAGGTTGAGCAGCCACAGATCAGCGCAGATGAATGGACACAGATTCAGCTATTCTGCTATCTGTGAAAATCTTCCAGCGGATGAATTCGGTTTCTAACTTCGATCAACTTCCAAGAACGAACCGCCAACTCCCAGCGGCGTTATCCTGAGCGAAAGTCGCAGGTCCGCTCCTACTTGGGGCTAATGTGTTCCGTCCGGCAGCTGCCGAACGAGGTCGGTGCTCCGCCTGGTCGCGATCTCGTTCGGTCGGGATGATATAGCGCGGTATGGCGCGACCCGTGGCAAAAAATGCGTCGACGCGCGCGTTCGTGTGTTCAGCCGTTGCCGGCCTGCTTTTCATCAAGGAATTGCTCGAGCCGATCCAAAAACTCTTTCTGCGCCGGATTGATTTTGCGAGCTGCTTCTTCAAGCGGGAAAAACTGCACCTGATCTACTTCGGGGAATGATTGCCTTTTTCCCGAGCGAGGCGGCCACTCCAGCTCGAAGGTGTTTGAGCGGGTTTCGAATTTGTCCGGTAGATCGCCTTCCACCGCCCACCCATGGACCGTCTTCCCCCCTTTTTGCCTAACTGATCCGATGGAAAAGGCTCCTTCCGGCGGTTTGATGCCCAGTTCTTCCTCAAACTCAATCCGTGCGCGCTGAAGCAAATCTTCGTCCGGCTCAGCAACCCCCTTGGGTATGGTCCAGGCACCGTCATCCTTGTTTTTGAAAAACGGCCCGCCCGGATGAGCGAGCACTACTTCAATGCCGCCGGCAGTTCTTCGGAACAGAAGTAATCCAGCGCTGATCTTCGTCGCCATCAAAAGTGAAGTGGAATCAGCGCTGCGCTCTCAGGCGATAAAATATCGTTCCTTCCGGTAACGCGTGACGATGGACCGTAGCTTCGGCAATAGCCGCATCGTTTACGCCATAAACCTCTGCCGGAATCACGTGCTGATCGTGAATCGAATCGATAGTAAAAATGACATCTTCCGCGGCAGCAGCCGCGGCCAGCGAAATCGCAAACAACCAGACCAGACATCTTAAACGACCCACGCACGATCAAGCTCGCTCAAACTAAACGAGGTCTCAACGACATTGGAATTTCCGACATCTTCTCTCAGAGCCAATAGAAGAGAATCAGGAACGATCCGTAGACGCCACGTCTCGTCGCGTTCGGAGGTGATAAAAGCGGCGGGGACGCCGCTTCTACGTCGTGCGCACCGTCGGGATTTCTTGCGTAGACGCGACGTCTCGTCGCGTTTTTGGGTGATAAAAGCAGCGGGACGCCGCTTCTACGTTCGCGATTACTCTTCGCCGAGGAGATAATCATCACCCTCGGGGTTTTCCGGCCGGATAATCGTTCGTTTCGGAGACCGAACCAGCCACTTTTTGCTGTCCGGATAGTATGCCGATTCGCCGATTGGATTATCGGCAATTACCAGCATCACCAAATCTTCATTTCCATTATTGGTGAACCCGTGCGGTTCATCGGGGGCGAAAATAAACGCGTCACCTTTTTCAATCGGTGTGGTCCCGTTTTCGTGACGGGCGACGCCGCTGCCACTGATAACATGATACATTTCCCATTGCGCGCTGTGAGAGTGATACGGAAATGGTGATTGTCCGGGAGTCAGCCGTAAAATCTCCAGATCAAATGGATGCCGCTCGCGCAAATCAGTTGAGCCATCCTTGCGGCCGAGCGCAATCGATACCCCCTTGAAGAACGCGCCGAATTTACCTTTCGGTGATATCCAGGTGTCTTCCGGTATGTCCTTAATGTTGATCTTGCGCATCGCTCGTCTTCGTTAGGCCAATAACAGGACGGCAACAGTGCCAAGAAGGAAATAGGGCACCAGCGTAGCCGCGCCGGGATAGTCCTTGGCCATGCGCTGGCCGAAGAATAACGCCAGAAGCGCAACCACCGAAGTACAGGCGCCATAAAATGCGAACGTGCTGGTGCGAGCGAACAAAAGTTGCCCGGTACCGATCAGGCTTAGAATTCCGGCCACCAGCTCGAGTCCGGTAATAGCCAGCAGCAATAACGGAACAAGGTTGGCCAACGGGCTTTTCGCGAAGTGGCCGGTCAACCATTCCAGATTGCCTTTTCGATCGACCAATTTGTCGATTCCGGATTGCAGGAAAAGAATCGCGAGAAAAATCGACAGCGCGATCTGGGAAAAATAAACTGCGCCTCCAGTGCTGTGCAGGCTTGTCATGCAAAATAAAGGCCGTGAAACTGAGCGGTTGTCCAGCTCGTACGAAGGGAACGTTCGGCATTAAGGCGTTAGCATGAGAGCCGGGTAGGCACATCGCTGCCGGTCATCAGCACCCGACAAGCTTTAGTGCTACTGTCCAAGATCATTATGAGTCAGGCAGAACGGCCCACTTCAATAAAAGAAGCGTTGCAGGCGGCTACGCCCCTCCCGCGGATCAAAATCCAGGGCTGGGTGCGCACCCGACGTGATTCGAAGGACTTCTCGTTTATTGAACTTAACGACGGTTCATCGCTTCCGAATCTGCAGATCATCGCTCGAAACGGGCTCCCGAATTATGCCGCGGTTCAACGGCTCACCACCGGTGCATCTATAATAGTACAGGGTGAATTGGTCGCCTCGCAGGGAAAGGGCCAGAAATGGGAACTGGTCGCGGACCAGATCGAAATCGTCGGGACATCGGACGACAGCTACCCCCTCCAGAAAAAGGGGCATACCCCGGAGTTTCTTCGCGAAATTGCGCATCTTCGTCCGCGCTCGAACCTGTTCGGATCGGTGTTTCGCGTCCGCAGCCGGCTGGCCTACGCGATTCATATTTTTTTTCAGGAACGCGGTTTCGTTTACGTTCACACTCCGATTATCACCGGCAGCGATTGCGAAGGCGCGGGCGAACTGTTTCATGTGACCGCGATTGATCCGCAAAAACCGCCCCGTACTCCGAGCGGTGAGATCGACTACAGCAAAGATTTTTTCGGGCGCGCGACGTATCTGACCGTTAGCGGCCAGTTGGAAGCGGAAGCTTTCGCTCTGGCGCTCTCCAAAGTTTACACCTTCGGTCCGACATTCCGGGCTGAAAACTCCAACACCTCACGGCACGCTAACGAATTCTGGATGATTGAGCCGGAAATGGCGTTCACCGACTTGAACGGCAACATGGATCTGGCGGAAGAGATCGTGAAGTATCTCATCCGTGACGTTCGCGAAAATTGTGGCGACGAGCTCGGGTTATTCGCGAAGTTTGTGGACAAGGAATTGTTGGGCCGGCTCGATTTCGTGGTCGATCGACAGTTTCAGCGGATCACCTACACCGATGCGATCGAGCTTTTGAAGAAAAGCGGAGAGAAGTTCGAATTTCCGGTCGAGTACGGTTTGAACATGCAATCGGAGCACGAGCGGTGGCTGACCGAAAGGCATTTCAAGTGTCCGGTAACGGTTTTCAATTATCCCAAAGAGATTAAACCATTCTACATGCGCTTGAACGACGACGGAAAAACGGTGTGCGCGATGGATCTACTGGTGCCGGGGATTGGCGAGATCGTAGGCGGGAGCCAGCGTGAGGAGCGACTCGACGTGCTGGAGGAAAATATGAAACGGCACAAAATGGATCCGGCGGATTACAAATGGTACCTGGATTTGCGCAGGTACGGCAGCGTGCCGCACGCCGGCTTCGGCCTGGGATTCGAGCGGATGCTGATGTTCGTGACGGGGGTGCCTAACATCCGGGATGTAATCCCGTTCGCCCGCACACCCGGCAGCGCTGAGTTTTGAGCCGCGAGGCCGGTTCGGTTTGAGTTTGGTTATGGTTGGTCGTAACCGATTAGCGATTCGGCGGTTCAATTACTAAATGCGTATCCTGGTTATCGAAGATGAGCCTGAGCTGGCCCGACACGTCACCCGCGCGCTGGGCCGGCAGGGTCATGCGGTTACCACTCAGCATAACGGGGCGATAGCCTTGCCGGCCGCGCTCGCTGAAAGCCCAGATCTGATTGTGCTGGATCTCAATCTTCCCGGGCTTGATGGCCTGTCGTTGCTGAAGCAGCTTCGTGCCGCCAAATCTCCGGCGCGGGTTCTAATCCTGACTGCCCGGGGTGACGTGGAACATCGCGTCAAAGGGTTGAAAGCAGGGGCCGACGATTATCTGGGAAAGCCATTCTCAATGGACGAACTGATCGCGCGAATTGAAGCCCTCGGCCGGCGTGGTGCGACGCCGACAGCCGCCGACCTCCTCAACGTTGCCGATCTGCACATGGATGTGCAAAATCGTCGGGTCATGCGAGGAACGCGGGTGATAGCACTGTCACCGCGCGAGTTCGACGTTCTACAGGTATTGATGCAGGAACCGGGACGCGTGTTTTCGCGCACCGAACTTTGCGAACGGGTGTGGCATCGCGACTACGAATACGATACCCGAACCGTCGAAATATTTATTGCGCGGCTACGGAAGAAAGTGGATTCAGGTTCCAGTCTGCCGCTGATACATACCCTGCGATCGATCGGATATACCATCCGACCGCCTTTGGTGCCGGCTTAACGAATGATTCGGCACGGCAGTTGCGCGGGACAGCCAGTGGCTAACAGTTTTATCCGTCGCCGAAACCGATGAACTTGCGGGGATTATTCTGGGTATACACGGCTGTCGCTTTGCCGCGAACCCTATCCGCCGGTGCGACGATCGAGGGACAGGTAGAACTACCGAAACCGAGTTCGGCGGTGGTAGTAAATCAGCGGTATGAAGTGGTGACCAAAGCGGGCGCAATTACCACCAGTCCGCCGCTGGCAGTCGTTTACCTGGAGGGTTCATTTCCAAAAACGCCGGCCCCGCCGACCAAAGTAATCCTGCAGAAAAATCTTACCTTCGAGCCGCTGCTGCTGCCGGTACAGGTAGGAACTAAAATCGAGTTTCCGAATCTCGACGACACTTACCACAACGTCTTTTCTTATTCGCCGGCCAAGCGATTCGACCTTGGGCGGTACCGGCGTAACGAAAAACCGGTGCCAACCCAGATTTTTGATCGTCCCGGATTGGTGACATTGCGGTGCGATATCCACGAGCACATGCGCGGGCTGATCCTGGTCGTTCCAACCCCTTATTTTGTGCTTAGCGACACCGACGGACGTTATCGCCTAACCGGGCTTCCGGCCGGCCACTATACTCTGAAGGCGTGGTTAACCAGTAAATCCACACTCGAACGACCGGTGAATTTGAAAGATGGCGCCACCGTTCACGTTAATTTCCCGTGAATCCCGCGGCTAACGCCGAAAAAGCGTGGGTCCCCCGGTTTCGGCGGAAGCTGCTGGCGGCCATGATGCTGGTTATTTCGGCAACCACCGCGCTGGCTCTCTATTTCGCTCAACGCAATCTTACTCGCGAGACCGAACAGGATCTGCAGCACGAATTTCAAAGCGAACTGAGCGCTTTGCACACGGCTCAGGAAGTCCGCCAGGCCGCCCTGGTGGCACGTTGCCGGGCGCTGTTAGGCAAAGCGCGTATTCACGCCGCGCTCGAAGACAACGCGCTCGACC
>DATFCK010000281.1:0-2291 GCA_035253185.1 Chthoniobacterales bacterium
CTGGCCTCCAACAGGTCGTAAAATTTCTCGTCGTGCCCGAGGAATTTCCGGATTGAGATCATATGGCTACTTGGTTGCTACAGCATTGCGCCGCGCAGAATCAAAAAGGCAATGCTGAAATAAATAATGAGGCCGGTAACATCCACCAGAGTAGCTACGAAAGGCGCGGAGGAAGTTGCGGGATCGGCCCCTAATCTTCTCAGCACGAACGGCAGCATTGACCCCGAGAGCGTTCCCCACAGAACGACGCCCACCAATGCAATACCGACGGTAAGCGCAATTAAGGGCCAATGAGGCCCATACGGTTGGCGATTAAAATATTTTTCACCAATCATGGCCCAGGCGCCCACCCGAATGATCCCGATGACTCCGAGGATACCGCCCAGCGCGAGACCGGCTTGAAATTCCCGGCCCATCACGCGCCACCAGTCCCGCAAATGGACTTCGCCCAGCGCCATGGCGCGGATCATCAGGGTCGATGCTTGCGAGCCGGAGTTTCCGCCGCTCGAAATAATAAGCGGAAGGAACAGGGCCAGCACCAGCGCTCGGGCCAGTTCGTCCTGATAAGTTGCCATTGCCGTCGCGGTCAGCATTTCTCCGAGAAACAAGATCACCAGCCACACCGCACGTTTACGCACCATCCCGAAAAAAGTGATTTTCATGTAAGGCTCGTCCAAAGCCTCCATGCCGCCGATCTTCTGGATGTCTTCGGTGGCCTCTTCCTCGGCCACGTCCAGCATGTCGTCGATCGTCACGATGCCGACCAGAACGTTGTTCGAATCCACCACCGGGAGCGCAGTGCGATCGTATTTTCGGAAAATGTTGACCGCTTCCTCCTGGGAATCGTTAACCCGCAACGCGATGAATGTTTTGTCCCGGATTTCGCTGACCTTCGCGGTTAGGGGCTTCAGCAGGAACTCACGAATACGAACGTCGTCGATCAGTTTGCCCATTTCATCGACCACATACAGCACGTTGAGCGTCTCGCTGTCCCGTCCGTACTCGCGCACGTAATCGAGAACTTCCTTAACCGTCTCGTCTTCGTGAACGGCGATGAAATCCGGAGTCATCAACCGGCCCACACTTCCCTCGGGATAACCGAGCAACACCTGCGCGACGCGGCGTTCCTCCGGCGTAAGTAAGCGGATCAGCTGACGCGACGCGGCGCTGGGCAGCTCTTCCAGTAACGCCGTCCGATCGTCGGGCGACATTTCATTCAGAATTCCGACCACCTGCTCGTGCGCCATGGCGCGCAGGAGCTTCTGCTGTTCTTCGATCCCGATGTACTCGAAAACGTCCGCGGCCAGCGCCGTCGGCAGCACCCGGAACAAAATGACCTGCTCGTCTTCCGGCAGGTCGAGAATCACATCAGCAACATCGGCGGGCGGCCATTCTTTGAAGATCTCGCGTAGCCCGTTGAAATCGCGGGCCGCGATCAAACTTCTGATTTCCGGTAATATGAGGTTGCCAACCATCGCTCAATGCCGTGCTTCGTCGGCGTTTGTATCACTCGGTCTGAATCGACGCAACGGCGTAGGGCGATCACCTCGGGTAGCGGCGATTGACCTCGTAGAACGCGGGTGTCTTGGGAATCAGGGTTGGAGTTCGTCTCGCCATGGCCGTTCGGTCAACGGCCGCTACCATTCGCTTGGAATTTGTCGGAAACGGGCCAAACTAATTTCCCCATGTCTGCCATCGCAACGGGCTCATTTATTCAACGTCAGGTCGAAGACGGTATTTGTGTGCTCAGCTTCGATCGGCCGGAATCCGGTGCCAACATTTTCGATGGCCCCACTCTCGATGCCTTATCGGAGCAGCTGGACTTCATCGAAAACGATAAGTCGTTGCGCGGCGTGGTGATCACTTCGGCCAAGAAATCGATTTTTGTCGCCGGCGCTGATTTGAAGACGCTTTTGCGCCAGGCGGAATCGGGGGAGCTTCGTGCGTTTATCGCGGAAGGGCAGCGGATCTTCAACCGGTTAGCCGCGCTCAAGATTCCCAGTTGCGCGGCGATACATGGCGCCGCCGCCGGTGGCGGATACGAAGTTGCTCTGGCCTGCGACTGGCGGGTTGCGTCATCCGATCCTTCAACCCGGATTGGATTGCCGGAGACCGGTCTCGGTCTGGTGCCGGCTTGGGGCGGGTGTACCCGTCTGCCCGCTTTGATCGGCCGCGAACGCGCCGGTGAAGTAATTTTGAAGGGCAAACTTTATGCCGCTAACGAGGCGGTTGAGCTCGGCATGGTCGATGAAGTCGTTCCCCGCGATCAATTGCTCGAAGCGGCCAGGCGG
>DATFCK010000282.1:0-6458 GCA_035253185.1 Chthoniobacterales bacterium
AGCTCGTGCCCGTGAATGATCAAAATTTTGCGGCCGTCAGCGGTTTTATGGATTGCGCTGTTCTGGATCGAAATGTTGCCGTAGGTGCCGGCGAAAGTGCTGACGAACTCATCGTGATTGCCTGGGATGTAAATGACCGGCACCCCTTTCCGCGCCTTGCGCAGAATTTTCTGGATCACGTCGTTGTGCAGTTGCGGCCAGTAGCGCCATCGCTTCAGCGACCAGACGTCGATCAAGTCACCGACGATGTAGAGCTTGTCGCAATCGTAATCACGGAGGAACTGTAGCAGCGCCGCGGCGTTGCTGGTGCGCGTTCCGAGATGCACGTCAGAAATCCACGCTGCGCGAACGCTCCGACCTTCTCTAACATTCTGATCGGTGATTAGCGGAGGCTCACCGAACGGAAGCTCCCCCGAAATGGAACGCCCGCCGGCTGCGATAACCGGCGGGCTTCGCATACCTAACCTTGTTATACCCGGAAAGTTATCGAATCGGGACAAACCCAACTTGGGCGGCGATTTTTTGCCCGGTATCGCCTACCGTGAAATCGATGAACTCTTTCGCGACACCGGTCGGCTCGCCATTCGTGAAATAGAACGTTGGGCGGGCGTAGGGCCACGATTTATTGCGAACAGCTTCCTGAGTCGGCATTGTGCCATTTATGGGAATCACCTTGATGCCTTTCGCTTTCATATAGGCCAAACCGACATAACCGATTCCGTTCGGATTTTTCCCAACCTCAGCTGCGATTTGCTCGTGCCCAGCCATCTTCTGGGCGCTCGGTGCGTAGTCTCGCTTTTTCATCGCCAGCTCCTTCCAATCAGAATAGGTGCCCGATGAAGTATTGCGGGTGTAGATTGAGATCTTGCCCGGCGTTCCTCCTACCGCGCTCCAATCCGTTATTTCGCCGGTAAATATTTGTTCGACCTGTTTGGTGGTGAGCCCCTTGAGCGGATTCGCGGAATTAACGATTACTCCCAGGCCATCATAGGCCACTGTCGTTGGCGTAAGCTTCACGCCTTTGGCGGCAGCCGCGCTCTCTTCGGCCGGCTTCACCTGCCTACTGGACATGCCAATTTGAGCAGTGCCATCGATGATCGCCGCAATTCCGGTGGTTGAACCTTCGGCGGCAATATCAAAAGTGGTGCCGGGATGCTGGGCTTTGAATTCCTCGGCTAACTGCGGAACCAGTTTGGCGCCGAGAGTGTCGGAGCCTTTAATGACTAACGAGTCCGCGTTGGCCCCGATGCTGGCGAAAACGAGTGCGATTGCAGTGATTAATATTTTCTTCATAGTACCGATTCTTGTAGTTCGAAGTTATTCTTTCATTGCCCGAATTGGTACGAAACCAACCCGGTTAACGATTTTCTGACCTTCAGGTCCGGTGGTAAAATCGACGAACTGTTTTGCCAACCCGGCCGGCTCACCATTCGTGTAATAAAACGTGGGGCGCGCGTAAGGCCACGTTTTGGCAATCACCGCCTGTTGAGAAGGCATTTGCCCCTCTATCGGCACAATCTTGATTCCGCCGGCTTTCATATAGGCCAGGCCGACGTACCCAATCCCATTTCGATTCTTTCCTACTTCGGCGGCAATTTGCTCATGGCCCGCCATCTTTTGCGCGCCACCCGCGTAGTCGCGTTTTTTCATCGCCAGTTCCTTCCAATCGGAATAGGTGCCCGAGGAAGTGTTGCGAGTGTAAATGGAAATCTTTCCTCCGGAACCTCCCACTGCGCTCCAATCGTTCACTTCGCCGGTGAAGATTTGTTCCACCTGCTTCTTGGTCAGGCCTTTGATTGGGTTGCTGGCATTGACAATTACGCCCAGCCCATCATAGGCGACGATAATCGGCTTCATGTGCTTACCTTTGGAGGAGGCCGCTGACATCTCCGAGGACTTGGCCCGCCGGCTGGACATGCCGATGTCGGCGGTGCCATCGATGATCGCCGCGATGCCGGTGGTGGAACCCTCGGCGGCAATGTCGAAGGTAGTGCCGGGATGTTGCGCTTTAAACTGTTCCGCCAGTTGCGGCACCAGCTTGGCGCCGAGCGTATCGGAGCCTTTAATGACAAGGCGATCAGCTCGGGCTTCGGTTAGGCCGAATGCAATCGAAATGATAACAAGAATGTGTTTTATTTTCATGACTGGTTAAGATTTTTTGGGTTAGAACTTCACGTTCAGATCGGCTTGAAAAATCTGGTAGTGGTCCAGGGGATTGATTCCGATATCTCCAATGCCGCCCGTGCCTAACGAGCTATCCGCGCGCCAGCCGTAGCCGTAGGTCAGTTCGGCAAAAACGGCGTCGCTCAACATGTAGCCGAGCTTCACCCCGATGCCTTCCATGTTGATCCGGCTGTCGAACAGGTCGGAATCAACCAGATTGGGATCGAGCGAGTACTGCTCGGTATGCTGCCAGAACACGCGCAGCTCCCACTCGCGTTTCGCCTTCAACTGGCCAATGGCAAGTCCTACTTCGTAGGCGTAGCGTTCGTCTCCCTTTTCCGGAAATCCGGCTGCGGCTGCTCGGTCATCCGCTTCCAGGTTTACTGCGAAATCGCCGAAGATCCGCATCGGCAGTTCGCCGACCTTCCAGCCGATTTCCCACGGCATATTGTAAATCAGCAGGCTATTGATACCGGTCTGATTGGTCGCAAGTGATGCCGAGTTGGTAAGGGTTTCGTCGCCGCCGATGAAATGATTATTAAAGCTGTCCCCGTTGCCGGTGTAGTTATAAAGAGTCGGCGCGATCTGAATGTAAATGTTGTGCGGGAAAGTCAGACGCGCCCCAACCTGCCAGGCCAGCAGAAATGCATCGTTTTGCGGTACGGTCCGGCCATTCGCGATCGGTCGCCCGCCAAGTGGATTCTCGATCGCCACATCGTCGTAGATCAACTGCGCGAAATTCGCAAATAGATCGAGTTTGAGATTGAACGGCTCGGACAACACCGGGGTTGCCGCCACCGACTTCCCGTCTTTGCTGTAGCCGCCGGATGAAGGTTCGGCGGCGCCGCCGCCCAAGCTGAAATTGAATGAATGCTTCCACTGCTGGGCCAAGCCTTCGGGATTGATGTCGTTATCCCAGGTCATGGGCGTGGTTATTAACGGCTGAGGCATGCGTCCCGCCGTTAGGGTTAAATCCTTGAAACCGCGGTAGCCCAGATAAACCTGCCCAACGCTGATTCGATCGCTGTCCTTGGAATACGGGCCGTTAACCTGGCTATCGTCTGCGAAGGTAACGTTAGTGGAACGGGGACTGGTACTGGTTTCGAGACGAAATCCGAAAAACCAATCGTCCAGCAGAACGCCGCGAAGGCCTAATCGAAAACGGTAACGCTGGCGCTCACGTTCCTGCCAATCACGAACTCCCGCTACACCGGCGCCCGGCGCGGCGGTCGGGGTGTCTCCAGCGGTTCGTCCGGCACGGTATTCATACCGCATCCGGGCATCGCCGTAGATCTCCAGCTCGGTAATTGGCGCCGACATCTTCCATTTGCCGGCCGAAGTCGTAGCGGCCTCGCGAGTGAGCTCCGCCCGGACTTCTTCCGCTTCCTGGTCGGAAATGATCTGCTTGCGGACCAGCAGATCCAGCAAAGCTCCCGCGTCCTGGGCTCGGCTTGACATTGCGCTGCACAAAAGAGTGATGGTTAGGGTGCCGATTACGGCGTTTCGTAACAACATTGGTTCTCCTTGGGTGGTGATGGTTAGGGTTGCAAAGAACGCCGATGGATTGTGCCGCGCGCTCCTGCCCGAAACGTAGGAGGCCGCTGTTACGGAACCGTGGCGGCAACGTTACGATTGCGTGAACTTGCTTGGACTGCCGGCGGAACGACGGACGTCGCCGGCGGCGCCAGGCCGCCGGACCCGAAACTACAAGACAACAATCAGCCCGGCAGGGGCGAAGCGGAGGAACCAGCTTTTCTGCATCGGGCGAGACGAGCTGGCCCGCTGCCTAACGCATTAGAATTTCACGTTCAGATCGGCTTGAAAGATTTGGTACCGATTCAGTGGATTGATTGCGATATCGTTGGCGCCGCCTGTGCCTAACGAATCATCGATCCGCCATCCGTACACGTAGGCCGCATAGAAAAATACCGCGTCGGTTAACATGTACCCAGCCCTTAGCCCGACGCCTTCCATGTTCAGTCGAGCATCAAAGGCATCGTTGTCGATCAGGTTAGGATCGAGAGAATACTGCTGGCTATGTTGCCAGAACACGTTCACCTCCCACTGGTTCTTCTTTTTCAGCTGTCCGATCCCGATTCCAATCTGATAAGCGTAACGTTGATCGCCCTTATCCGGGCGGCCGGCGGCCGCTGCCCGATCATCCGCCTCGAGGTTCACCGCGAAATCAGCGAACAACCGCATCGGGAGATCGCCCAACTTCCAGCCGATTTCTGCCGGCATATCGAAAATCAACAGGCTGTTAATGCCGGTCTGATTTTGGGCCAGCGATGCCGAGTTAGTAATACCGGGCGCCCCGCCCTGAAAATGGGTGTTAAAGGTGTCGCCGCTTCCGGTGTAATTGAAAATCGCCGGCGCGATTTGGGCATAAAGTTGATTCGGAAAGGTGAATTTGCCTCCTACCTGCCATCCGAGCAGAATGGCGTCGTTGTTAGGAACCTTGTTTCCACCGGCAGCGGATCGTGGCCCGATGGGGTTCTCCGGGTTCACTTCGTCATAGACGAACTGTCCGAAATTCGCGAATAGATCGAGGATGCTGCCAGATTCGTCACGCGTGCTTGCGATCGTCTTGCCATCCTTGGTGTAACCGTCTGGTGAATTGGCGCCGCCACCGCCGAGATTGAACGTGTGTTTCCATTGCTCCGCCAGCCCTTCCGGGTTTATGTCCGCATCCCAGACCATAAAGGTCGTCACGAACGGGTTTGGCAGCTTTCCCACCGTTAGGGTGAGGTCTTTTAATCCTTTATAACCGAAATACGCCTGTCCGACATTGATACCGTCGCTGCCTTTGGCAAAAGGTCCGCCGCCGGCCGGCGACGTGGTCGAACTGTCGTCGCCAAACGTGACGTTACTGGAGCGTGCGCCCGCGCCGGTTTCCAGGCGCACGCCGAAAAACCAATCCTCCACCAGCGTACCTCGTAATCCGAGACGTAACCGATAGCGCTCACGTCTTCGCTCCTGCCAATCGTTAGGGATGTTGGTGTTTTCCGCCCCCTGTCCACCACGGTATTCATAGCGAACCCTCACATCCCCGAACAATTCGAGCTCGGTAATCGGATTCGACAGCTTCCATTTATCGCCGGCTGATTTTTTAGCTTCGACCGGTTTTTCGACATACGACTTTCCGTTGTGAGTCGCTTTAGTTTTTGCCGGACCTTCCTCAACCGTTGCCGGAGCGGCCGCTGCAACCGGCTCGCGTTGGTTTTTCAGCGTTTTGACCTCGGCTTCCAGTTCGGCGTTGCGTTGCTGGAGTTGTTGAACTGCGTGCTCAAGTTTTTCCAGGCGCTCACTATCGGAAGAACTCTGGCCGGGAAGATGCGCCGGGAGTAGCAGCAACAGCATGGTAGCAATAGCGAAAAGAATCTTGTTAGGCCACATATCTGCGTTCCTTCGGATTTCGGGACAAAATCGTTGCGTTACCGGCAAAAGGGGATCGACGGTTGGGCTGTTAGGCGGTTATTCAGAGCATTGCTGCGCGAGTTGACGCCCAAAAAGGATGGAAGGGCGGCGGCATGCCAGTAAAGCAAAACCCGCTGGCAGGCGGCCGTGCTTTTGCGGGTCTGGCGTCAGCGCGCCAGGATCAAGGTTTCGGCGACTGAGCCGGAGATGGCGAACCGGCGGCGTTTTGCTGAGTCGCGGTGGCCGGGGATCCGGTGGTAACCGCAGCCGGAGCAGTTGCGGCGGAAGTTGTGCCTGCCGCCGGGCCGGTAGCCGGAGACGTTGCGGTCGCCGGCGATGCCTGACCAGCCGGGGCTGGTGAAGGTGATATCGCCGGAACGGTTGCCGCGGCCGGCGCCGTTTTCTTTAACTCTTTGCTCAGGGTGCTGCCCCCCATGCTTCGGTGGGCATAGAGCACGGATAAAACGAATGTGATCACGAAGAAAATGCCGGCCAGCCAGGCGGTGAATTTGACCAGCACATTGGTGGTCTGCGCACCGAACAAGTTCTCGGTGACGGCGCCACCAAATGCCGCTCCAAGGCCCTCGCTTTTAGGCCGTTGCATCAATATGACCAGCATCATAAGCATGGCCACCAGCGCCCAAATCCCGAGAAGTATTCCGATAAAGATTCCCATGGGGACGAGGAATATGGCTGAAGCCGGATTAGAAGCAAACGCCGAACGCCGAACATCCAATGCCGAACATCGAATTCAGAGATCGCCGCCGCTGACTACAGGCCGAAAAGGTTCTACGAGCATTCGCAGCACGCTCCGGTTCGTAATCGGAGTCATTCGGCGTTCGGCGTTCGGCCTTCGGCGTTCGGCGTTCGGCGTTCGG
>DATFCK010000283.1:0-3593 GCA_035253185.1 Chthoniobacterales bacterium
CGGGCTCGCCATCGCAAATTTCGCACAGGGAAAGCCAAGCGAGGCAAAGCGGCGGCTGCTTTGCCCACTAGTGTGAGATCACAAGAAAGTTGAGGTAACGTGCAATGCTATTCCTATCAATAAGCGGCGTTGCCGCGATGCTGGCGCTCTACAGCGTGATCATTGCCGGCTGTCTGCGGCAACCCGAATGGTAGACGGTTGGCCTTGGTGCCGAGGTGAAGGTGCGATCTCGCCGGCGTGATCGGCAATATGCCTATGGTGGTTAGAATGTTCCGGAAATTATTCCGGGCCATCCACCCTTGGGTCGCTCTGTTTCTCTGGACTTTGGACCTGATGCCGATGGATGTTTAAGGCCATGGCTTATGGTCAACTGCTCGTCGCTCACAATTTGATACGGTGGCTGGTCTTAATCGCGGCAATCGTTGCCCTGGTTAGCGCTTTCAGCGGTTGGAGCGGTAGCAAACCGATGACCGCAGCCGTTCGGCGATGCGGCGCGGTTTTTGTGGCAACGTTGGATCTGCAATTTCTGATTGGCCTGGTTCTGTATCTTGTGGCCAGTCCTATCACCAAGGCCGCGTTTCAAAATATGGCGGCAGCCATGAAAGATCATGAGCCGCGATTTTTCACGGTCGAACACACCACCTACATGCTGATCGCCATCATCGCGGCGCACGTAGGATCGGCCTTATCGCGCAAGGGAAAAACCGATGCGCGAAAATATCGCGGCGCCGTTATCGGCTATGGCATTTCCTTGATCGTGATTCTGGCCGGGATCCCGTGGTGGCGACCGATGTTCCGCTGGGTCTCCTAAATCGAACACCAGCATTTCCTGACAGCGTCGTTATGCCGTCAACAACACCAGGTCCTGGTTGAATAAGGCAACCAGCGTTGCGCGTCTAATCGCACCGGCACGAGGATCAACTCTTCTCGGAACGGCGATATGGTGAATGTAATATTGGCACTCGGTTTCCTGGCCGGCACCTGGCTCAAGCTCCTGGCGGCCGCCGCCGTTAGCAGCTTGATCACGCTTTTTGTCGCGCGAAATTTTTTTCAGACGGAAAAGAAGATTCGGCACCGGATTCATTCGTATTACGGAGTGAACGATGACGAGTTCAAGCGCACCATGGGGCAGCTCCTGGGACCACCCTTTCTCGACGGAAACAAGGTAACAATCCTGGAGAACGGCGAGCAAATCTTCCCGGCAATGCTCGCGGGTATTCGGTCCGCCCAGCGAACGATTACATTCGAAAATTTTCTGATGAAGGAAGGCACGATTTCGGACCGTTTCGCTGACGCGCTGGCGGAACGGGCGCGAGCCGGAGTCAAAGTCCACTTCCTGCAGGACGCGCTCGGTTGCGATTGCGTGCATGGGCGCGCGATCAACCTGCTCAAGGATGCGGGAGTGGAAGTGGAGATTTATCGCCTTCTTCATATCCTTAATCTCAACTGCCGGACTCATCGCAAACTCCTGGTTATCGATGGCAAAATGGGATTCATCGGCGGAGTTGGTATTGCCGATGATTGGGATGGCGATGGATGCACGCCGGGGAAGTGGCGCGACATGCATTATCAGCTGGAAGGCCCGGCGGCAGCGCAATTGCAATGGGCGTTCATGGATAACTGGATGCAAACGCGCGCCCGGGTATTGCACGGCGACGATTACTTTCCGGAAATTGGACCGGCCGGGGACGAAACCTGCCAGGTTTTTATTAGTTCCAACGGCGAAGGGGCTGATAGCGGGCGCCTGATGATTTTGCTCTCGATCGCGGCGGCCCGAAAAAGCATTCGCATCGCCAATGCCTATTTTATTCCGGACGATCTTTGCCGTCAGACGTTGATCGAGGCCTGCGAACGCGGAGTAACAGTGGAGATCGTCACCCCGGGGCCCGACATTGACGCGCAAGCAGTGCGCGCAGTCGGAAAAATGCGATGGCCTCCGCTGCTCAAGGCCGGCGCAGAAATTTACGAATACATGCCGGCCCGTTTCCACAGCAAATATATGATCGTGGACGATTGCTGGACGTCGGTCGGCTCGGCCAATTTTGACACCCGATCGTTGCGACTGAACGAAGAAGCAAATCTCAACGTGCTCGACCGGAGGTTTGCAGCCAAGCATGTGAAAATATTCGAACAGGACAAAAGTCGGTCGCGCCGGATCACGCTGGAGGACTGGCATAACCGGCCCTGGAAAGAGAAAGCAAAAGGGCGCGCCTGCCTGTTCATGCGGGCGCAGCTGTAAGCGAACGGCACCGCGGTTCATGAGCGAGCGTTCAACGCCGCCCTTGCGAGTGGCTACTTATAACGTGCGGGCTTGCGTTGGCATGGATGGTTACCGTTCGGAATCACGGATTGCGCAAGTCATCGCGGAACTTTCCGCTGACATCGTGGCCCTACAGGAATTGGATTTGAGCCGGCGACGTTCCGCCGGGGTGGACCAGGCGGGATTGATTGCCGAACAACTTGGCTGGGAAAAATTTTTTAGTCCCGCCATGCGAGTGGCGGAAGAACAATACGGTGATGCCATCATTAGCCGGCTCCCGATGCGATTGCGTCAGGCCCAGGAATTACCGTCGGTTAGTTCGGTCTTGTGTCGCGAAACGCGGGCCGCGATTTGGGCGGAAGCGGACACGTCCGAAGGAACGGTGCAGGTCATCAATACTCACCTGGGACTGGGCCGCCGGGAACGCCGGATGCAAATGCAACTGCTGGTCGGTTCGGAATGGTTAGGCCGAGTTACTCCGGCAGAGCCGCTTATCCTCATGGGCGATATGAATTCATTCCCGGGTTCGAAAGCCTACCGGATATTGGCGAACGAACTGCACGACGCCCGCAGTTTCTTCACTCCGTCGCCTGCTCTGCGGACCTACCCGACGGCGTTTCCCATCGCCGCGGTGGATCACATCTTTCTCAACAACAAGGTGCGCGTTGAAAAAATTTGGGTGGCTCGGAGCGCCCTGGCTCGGGTTGCGTCGGATCATTATCCGCTCGTGGCCGAGGTGCGATTACAGGCATAACTGTAGCCGCCCGTCACCGGGGATGGACCGCAGCGCGGCAGGTTGTTGTATCGGCCATCGTATTCAAGTAAACAGCGGGGTAACACAATCGTTGCGGCACCCGGGATGAGCGCTACTACAGTTACGGTTCGAATTCGGCGAGCACAGGTAACGGATGCTCCGGCCATCGCCACCATATATAATGAGGCGATCGCAACCACGACGGCCACATTCGATACCGAGCCGAAAAGCATCGAGGAGCGGATCCGGTGGCTGGAATCGCATGACGACCGTCATCCGGTGCTGGTCGCCGAACTGGACAACGACGTCGTTGGCTGGGCGTCGTTAACGCGGTGGTCGGACCGGGCGGCCTACAACGATACCGTCGAAACGTCCTTTTACGTGCACTCAAACTACCGCGGCCGAGGCATTGGAAGGAAATTGCAGGAAGCGCTTATCGATGAAGCTCAACGACTCGGATTTCACACCTTAATCGCGCGCATCACCGCCGGCAGCGCGGAAAGTCTGCACCTGCATGAAACGACCGGGTTCGTTCACGTCGGCGTGCTCAGAGAGGTCGGTCGCAAGTTCGGCAGACTG
>DATFCK010000284.1:0-3776 GCA_035253185.1 Chthoniobacterales bacterium
ACCAAAATGCGATCACAAATCCCAACAGGCCGCCGAGCAGGGCGACGACCAGACTCTCCATCAGAAGCTGACGAACAATCTGGCTACGGCGCGCCCCAATTGCGCTGCGAATGGCAAACTCTCGCATTCGTGCGGCACCGCGCGCAGCGAACAGATTAGCCAGGTTCGCGCAGGCGATGAGCAGGACAAGAGCGACCGCACCGAGCAGCAACGACAAATTCAACCGATATTTCCCGACAAGATTTTCAATCAGCGGAACGACCGAAACCGTTATGTTCGTGTTGGATTCGGGATGAGCTTGTTCTATTCGCGCGGCGATGGCTTTCATTTCCGTCCGGGCCTGTTCCAAAGTGGCGCTTTGTTTCAGTCGTCCCCAAATAAACAGCCAGGGATGGATTTCTCGCTTTTTCCATGCCCCGTTGTTAGCCCGGCGCATCATTGGCAGCCACGCGTCCACCTCCTGGGGCGAAGACATTTCCGCCGGCATCACCCCGATCACCGTGGCCGGCTGACCTTGAATAGTAATCGGTTTACCGAGGATTGAAGGATCGCGTTCAAACGCGCGTTGCCACAAGCGGTCGCTGATCAGGACGAGCAGGGGACCCTTGTCTCGATCTTCTTCTTCGGTGAAGGTCCGTCCAATCTTTGGCGTCAAACCGATTACGTTGAAAAAATTTGCGGTAACGAGTGCGCTGGAAATCTGTTCGGGATTGCGCCCCGGGATATCGCTCAGGCTGGCCGATTCAACCCGACTGAGTGCGAGGTGTTCGAAAACGGTGTTATCGCGACGGAAATCTTCGTAATCCGGAAAAGACACCGAAAAGATGCCTTGCCCGGGATTGGTTTTATCAGCCTGGGCAATGTAGAGAATCCGGTCCGGTTCAGGATATGGCAGTGGGCGAAGCAGGACGGAGTTAACGATGCTGAAGATGGCAGTGTTGGCACCGATACCGAGGGCCAGAGTAAACGCGGCGATGAATGCGAATCCCGGCCGCTTGCTAAGACCGCGGACCGCAAATCGTAAATCCTGCCACAACTGTTCGGCCCAAATCCAAATGCGCTGTTCGCGGGCACGCTCCTTGATTTGTTCCACTCCGCCGAAGTGGCGCAGCGCGGCGTTGCGCGCTTCGCTCGGCGACATTCCAGCCGCGATATGCCGGGCGGTTAGGCCGTCCAGATGCTGCTGGATCTCTTCGGCCATCTCCAATTCACGCTGCGATTTTCGAAATAGACCGGTCAAGCGCGCCAGCCAGCTTCTAATTTGCCGAATCATCGGATTCTACGCTCCTTTTAGCACCAGGTTGATGCCCGCGGTAATCCGCGACCAGTGTTCGGTTTCGGCAGCAAGTTGTTTGCGGCCGGTGGGGGTGAGCCGGTAATAGCGTGCTTTTCGGTTATTTTCCGAGACGCCCCATTCGGCTTTGATCCAGCCCTGAGCTTCAAGCCGATAGAGCGCGGGATAAAGCGAGCCTTGTTCGACCCGCAGAATATCGCGAGAAATTTGCTGGATCCGATCGGCGATTCCGAGTCCGTGCCGCGGCTCGTGCTGGAGCGCTTTGAGGATGAGCATGTCGAGGGTGCCGTAAACCAGATCCGATTTTTCCTTGGCCATAAGAGTTATCCTAGACAGTCTTGGTGTAGAGCGAGTTTGGCGTCCTCCACCTAGACTGTCAAGAGGAATCAAGAAGAGCCGCCCGGTCGCGGGGCATAAGGTGTCAACTCGGGTGTCCGCCTTTTTCCAGTTCCACCCCGTGCCAGTTGTCGACTCAACACCGCACGGACACGCGCCTTTGCGGCGGCCACCTAATCTCAGCATGCCAGTGCCGGTCAAAACACGCGGCAACGGGTGCTTCCCGCCGGGTGTTCCCCATCTCGCATAACTGACCCAGCCGGCGACTGCTTTAAGCAAGCCGGCGAGTTACCGCATTTCATTCAACCTCTTGAGGAAAAACAACGGGTTTTCTTGGAAGAACGGAAAACGACACGGAGAAGATAATGGTATTGACGAAATCGGATATTACGATATCGTATTATTGGCTTTCGACGAAAACGATCAGATGATGAAAAACTCGATATCCAGCTGCTCCGAAAAGCAGCGCTGCCACTGGGACACCGCAATGAACCAGGCGCTTCGGAACCAGTGAACGAATGAATGCTATCGAGCTGACCCGAGCGCTGGAACGGGGTGACCACTCCAACGCCAGCTTTCATCATTCATCGCACTTGGCCGTGGCCTGGGTTTATTTGCAGGGATCAGATTCCCTTGCCACCGCAACCGAAAAGATGCGCGCGACTCTCCGAAAGTTCGCTACCGCGGCCGGCAAAGCGGAAAAATATCACGAAACCATCACCGTTTTCTGGATGCGCACGCTGGCAGCGTTGCGTGACACCACTCCCGGCTGTGATCTCGACCAAATTCTTGCTGCCAATCCGCGACTATTAGAGAAAGATTTTCCTCTCGATTACTATTCGCACGGCTTACTTTTCAGCGATCGCGCTCGAACGTCATGGGTCGAGCCGGATCGCAAGCCATTGAGTTCAAATGCCACTTCAATTCATTCACCCGGTTCAGCGAGCAACGCATCGCATCGGGTTGCATGTAGATGAGTTGCGTCAACCGCAACTGACCCAGGGCGAAGCTCATATACTGGCGTTGCTGGCGGAAAGATCTCCGCTGACACTGGCCGAGCTCCACCGTGGACTGGCCCACAAGCGTTCCACCCTGACCAGTATTCTGGATCGTCTGGCCGCCCGTGGCGTTATCACTCGCGAAGTCGGCAAAATCGACCGACGAACATTCGTTGTCGACCTAACGAAGAACGGCGAAAAGCTGGCTCGGCGGGTGTATCGCCATTTGGAAAAACTCGAGGCTCGAGTCCGGCGCAACGTCAAGGCCAGGGACATCGCGGCATTCACCAAAGTGCTGGCTGCGCTCGAATCGGAAGCAACCGGCCCTGCGGCTTCAAGTTCCAATCAGCACAGTAACGGTGACCGGAAAGGCTCCGTGAGATAGCGACCGGTTAAACCGGTCGCTACCCTTCAGAACAAGCATTAAAAACGGGGGCGGCGAATTTAAAGAACGGTTATTGGAGGTTTGGTGGCCTCGTGTTCTGACGGCCTGGCGTTCTGGCGTTCTGGCGGTCTGGTGTTCTCGTGTTCTGGAGTTCCTGGCGCCCTGGTGTTCTGGAGTTCTTCTTCGGAGGAGAGGGTCAGACCTTTATTTCAGCACCGCCTGATGGAATTCGTGCCAGTCGTCGAGATTGTTAAGATTGACCGCGTCTTTGGCGGCTGAGGCGTCGTCAGGCAGGTTGCAGTTTTTGAGGATTCCCTGGCGGGTAGCGTCATCGTGATTGTAACCTCGAACCGCCGCGTTGTGTTTGTCGATCGCAGCCCGATCGATTTTGCCGTTCTGTTTGACCCAGGCTTCGAACTGCGGGTAGGTCGGCTTATTTTTTTTGATGTAATCTTTTACCGCTTGTTCGTCCAAACCAAGCGCGGCGCAGGTCATGGCATCGAACCCCCGGCCAATGCCAGGATACCCCGACGCCAGTTTGCCCGCGGCTTCGAGGGAGACTTTTTGCCACAGGCGAGGAAGGTGAAGCACGCCGAGAGGGCCGGCCGTGCCTGAGCTAATCATTGGAACGTAAGTGTCGGGCATATGAGGGAGGTCTAAAGGTTGAGGTTTGAAGTTTGAAGTTTGAGGTTTGAAGGTTGATTGAAGATTACATAAGCGAGGCTTGGAGAAGAATTCAAATCTCGCGCGAAAACGCCGGATC
>DATFCK010000285.1:0-4595 GCA_035253185.1 Chthoniobacterales bacterium
GACCGCGATCAACAAGGATGACGTGGTCACCGCCGATGCCGACAATCTGCTGATCCCATTTGCCGGCGCTTTTACCGGAGCCTCAGCTCCTGGCCTAACCGAAACCATTCTGGTCCGTTCCTCGGCGCGGTCGCAGCTGGTGGATGCATCGATGGCCTCCCTGGCCGGCGCGCAGATTGCCAGCACCTTTTCCGCGACCGGCACCCAATATCCGGTGGCGATCCGCCTAACCGGTAAATTCAGGACCGCTTTTCCGGAGGGTAAGCCCAAGAATGCCCCAGATAATCAACCGGCACCGAAGCCGGAGGAGAAACCGGCTGAAGCGGGATTGAAGGAAGGAACGCAGCCGGCTTCGGTGGTGCTGATTGGCGACGCCGATATGATCCAGGATCCGGTGGCGATTCGGGAATTGCAGGCGATGGGACAACGATTGATCATGCCGATAAACAGCAATCTCAGTTTCGCGCAGGGATTGGTGGAGCAACTTGCCGGCGATAGCAACTTGATCGCGGTGCGAAGCCGGGCGTCGCGCGAGCGGCCGTTTATTGTGGTGCAAAAACTTCAGGCCGATGCCGAGACTAACTATCGCAGCAAGATTCATCAGTTGGAACAGGCGCTGGCCGACACTCAGCGGAAAGTGAACGAACTGCAAAAGAGCAAGGAAGGCGGGCAGCGATTTATTCTTTCGCCGGAACAACAGAATGAGCTGGCAAACTTCCGCAAAGCCGAAGCGCAGACGAAAACGCAGTTGAAACAGACTCGCAAGCAGCTCCGTCTCGATATTGATTCGCTGGAGACACGGATCAAGTGGCTGAACATCGCGCTGATGCCGGTCGTGGTGGCGATTGCGGGCTTTGTGCTGGCGGTGATGAGACGGAGACGCACTGCATCATGATGGAATTTACTCCGGGCTCGCGAGGCATCGTGCTTCGCATCCACGCAACTTCATGAGTTTACCGTGAAAGGGAAACAACTCGTTGTTATTCTAATTCTGCTCGCGGTGGTCGGTGGCGCCGGGATCTTTTGGTATAACCGCACCACCGAATCGTGGAAAACGGCCAGTGGACCTGCGGGGAACAAAAAACTGGTCGATTTTCCGATTAACGACATTGCCCAGGTCACCATTAAAGATCGGGGCGCTGAGACGAACGTGGTTAGGGCGGAAGACGGTTGGAAAGTGAAGGAACGGCATAATTATCCGGCCGACTTCGAGGCGATTAGCAGTCTGTTGCGAAAACTATGGGAGCTTCGACCAGTGCAGGAAGTGGAGGCAGGCCCGTCCCAATTTGCCAGGCTCGAACTGAATATGCCGGAGCAGGGGACGACAAACAGTGGCGTGCTGATCCAGTTGAAAGATGGTCAAGGGAAGCAAGTTGCCGGAATGTTGCTGGGCAAAAATTATCTCAGGCAGGCCGACGTTCCCATGGCGCCAAATGGCATTCCGGCGGGCCGCTACATCAAGCCGGAAGATGGCTCCAATCGGGTGGTGCTGGTATCGGATACGTTCAGCGAGGTGGAAGCGAAGCCGGAGCATTGGCTGGATCGGACGTTCTTCAAAATCGAAAATCCAAAATCGATTTCGCTGTCAAGTCCGACGCCGGATTTAAACTGGACGGTTGCTCGCAACGCCGCGTCGGACGGGTGGACGCTGCGCGATAGCAAACCCGGGGAGCAATTCGACGCCGCGAAGTTTTCCAGCGTAACAGCTTCATTAGCCAGTCCTGCTTTGGCCGATGTTCTGGCCGCGGATACGTCAGCCGCCGAAACCGGGCTCGATCAACCTACCACCGTCGCGGTGGAAACATTCGATAATTTTGCCTACACCATTCGGTTTGGAAAACCGATGGCTGACAAATATCCCCTAACCGTAGCGGTAACCGCGCAGTTGCCCAAGGAACGGGTTCCGGCTAGTGATGAGAAACCGGAAGACAAAGCGCGGTTGGATCAGGAGTTCCAGGCAAAACAGAAACAACTTTCAGAGAAACTGGCGGCGGAGCAGAAGTTGAACAACCAGATCTTCCTGGTGGCAAAGACGACTCTGGACCAGGTGGCGAAACCGCGCAGCGCGTTGATGGCGGATAAACCGTCGCCCAGTCCGGCTCCGTCAGTTAGTCCGGGGACGAAGTCGCCGGCGCCGGCGCAATCACCCACCCGGAATACCCGCGCCGGCCGGTCACCGGCAAAACCGAAAGGACAGTAGCTCCTCGACTGGCGCCTTGCGACGGGAGGCGACGCATTCGGTGGACGGCGCGTCGGTTGAAATCACTTGTCGCAACAAACGGTGTTGGAAGCGAGCCACGCGATTTTCTCCAGGATCGGTGCCATAATTCACCCTGTTGAACAAACAAGACGGCCCGGTAAGCGGGCGGCGTGACTTTATCGTTAGGCCGACTTTTACGGAAGCATTTCGTTTCTGGTTAAAGCTGGGATTCATCTCGTTCGGCGGTCCCAGCGGACAGATCGCGATCATGCAATCGGAGCTGGTCGATCGAAAACGTTGGATCAGCCAATCGCGATTTCTGCACGCGTTGAATTACTGCATGTTGTTGCCGGGCCCGGAAGCGCAGCAACTCGCGATCTATATCGGGTGGCTGCTTCATCGAACCGCGGGTGGAATCTTGGCCGGCGCGCTGTTCGTTATTCCATCCATTTTCGTGCTGTGGACGTTGAGCTTCATTTACGCGGCTTACGGATCGGTGCCGTGGATCGCGGCCATCTTTTACGGGTTCAAACCGGTTGTGGTCGCGATCGTGGTGATTGCGGTCATTCGGATCGGACGAAAGGCGCTTAAAAACGCGGTGATGTACGCGATCGCCGTCTTCGCGTTTGTGGCGCTCTACTTTTTCAAGGTGCCTTTTCCGGCAGTCATTGTGGGCGCAGGAGTCATCGGCTTCATCGGCGGAAAATTCTGGGCGGCGAAATTCGACGTGATCTCGGGGCACGATGAAACTCGTCCCGGTGACATCCTTGAGGATGAGGCCGCAAACGGACATACCAAACCATCGTTAGGGCGCGATTTGCGAACTGCAATCTGCTGTTTAGCTGCCTGGTGGCTGCCGGTAGCATTGGCGGGGTGGTGGTTAGGCCGAAATCATGCAATTTTTCAGGAGGGAATTTTTTTCAGCAAGGCGGCGGTCGTAACCTTCGGGGGCGCGTATGCGGTGCTGCCGTACGTGACGCAGCATGCGGTTCAGCAGTTCGGCTGGCTGAAGCCCGGCCAGATGATGGACGGGCTCGGCCTGGCCGAAACCACGCCCGGGCCCTTGATCATGGTGCTGCAATTTGTCGGGTTCATGGGCGGCTGGACGCATCCTGGTAATCTCAGTCCGCTGACTGCCGCCACGTTAGGCGCGTTCATCACAACGTGGGTGACATTTACGCCCTGCTTCCTGTGGATTTTGGTCGGCGCGCCTCACATCGAACAATTACGCGGCAAAAAACGCATAAGCATGACGCTCTCCGCGGTTACAGCGGCGGTAGTAGGTGTGATTTTGAACCTCGCGATCTGGTTCGGCGTGCACGTGTTTTATCCGGTGCCAGCTACGATCGATTGGTTCGCGGCCGGTCTGGCGATGGCAGCCGCAGTTGCGTTAACGTTCTGGAAGATTGAGGTCTTTTGGGTGGTGATCGGAGGCGGGTTGGTCGGTTTGCTTTATCACTTGCTCGTGGTCGGTCGAGTGGTTTGACGCAGACATGTCCGGCCGCCCAGCGGTAAACCAGAAGAAGGCTCATTACGCTGTACTGGCCGAGCGTAACGGTGTCTACGATTCCCGGTGTTATGCAGGCAGGATTTGCCTGCACCACGCCGCGTCGGCGCTGAATGTAGTCGAGTGTGAGATCGAAGAAGCCGCGGTTGTAGCGTCGGCGATTACAAATCGCCATTTCGTGGTGCCCTCGGATGACGGTTAAAGCTTCAATTCGTAAGCAAGATGATTGGCGTTATCGGGATCCGCTTTCGAATCGTTCAGAATAAAATTGAGGTTACGTAAAAGTTGAGTGGAGGCTTCGTTCTGTTTATGGCTATAGGCATCCAGTTGATCCAGTTTGAGTTCGTTCCTCGAAAAATTGATTATCGCTTCGACCGCTTCGCGCATAATGCCTTTGCCCTGCATTTCAGGTACGAGTTCATACCCGATCTCGATTCTTTTTCGATCCGCAGAAAGATTCCAGAGGCAAAGCGTGCCGATGAGTTTTGGATCAGGCTTTACTGTGACCGCCCAATAAAAGGAATTTCCTGAAGCCACTTCCTTCTGAATTTTTTGAATGAAAACATCTGCGTCTTTCAGTTCCGTTGCCGGTGTACGATCGAGGAAGCGATTGACGTCCTTATTGGAACGTAAGGAAAATATCTGGCCCGCATCCGAGGCCTTTAGTTCACGTAACAATAATCTTTCCGTATTTATTTCTGTGGTCATCCCGGCAACTGTTATAGCTGGATCGCTTCTTCAACTCCAAAAATAAACTCAGTCGCACCCTGGAGACTGGCCAGGGATCACTTCATCGATCTACGCAATATTTTTGCATAACATGTTTTAGGGTATGAAGATCAGGGTTACGACCCAATCAAGTCATATTGATGCCCATGGACGCGACCA
>DATFCK010000286.1:0-7412 GCA_035253185.1 Chthoniobacterales bacterium
TCAACGCTTTAACACCTCAACACCTCAACATCTCAACACCTCAACGCTTTAACACCTCAACGCTTTAACGGTTCACCTACTTAAGGTAGTTTCCCTCCGTGGAAGCTGATATCGAATCGTTCATCCGTTTTCTGGCGGTGGAGCGAGGATTGTCGGCTAATTACCAGCTTTCCACTCAACGGTCACTCTCCGAATTCGCACACTGGTGTAAACGAGCAAAGACAGTCGTTAGTCCGCGAAATGTTACGCTGGCACTCCTGACCGAATACCTGGCAGAACGCAAACGAGAAAAATTATCGGCGGCATCGATCAAGCTGATTGTTGTCGCACTCAAAATTTTTTTCCGATTTCTTGTGGCTCGCGGGAAGATAGCCCGCGATCCGGCTGAAGCGCTGGCGTTGCCGCGCATTGAACGCTACCTGCCGGAAACACTCAACGAGCTCCAGGTCGAGAAGTTGATCGAAGGCATCAGGACCGATGCCGAACTGGGATTACGCGACCGGGCGATGATTGAGCTGTTATATGCCAGTGGTCTGCGCATTTCGGAGCTGGCCAATGCCCGGCTGGAAGAATTCGCCGCCGAAGACGGTATTTTGCGGGTAACCGGGAAAGGCAAGAAGACGCGTTTGGTGCCGGTGGGCCGGAAAGCACGCCAGGCGTTGGCCGCCTATTTGTCTACGGAACGACCCAAGCTGGTCAAATCACGCAGCGGCAGCGAGTTGTTTTTATCGAAACGCGGCGCTCGCCTGACGACCTCGCGGATCTGGCAGATCGTAAAGGCTCGGGCGCGACAGTCAGGCCTGGAAACAAATGTTTATCCCCACCTGCTGCGCCACAGTTTCGCCACTCACCTGTTGAGCAATGGTGCCGATCTGAGAATCATTCAGGAAATGCTCGGTCACGCTGATATTTCGACTACGCAGGTTTACACTCATGTCGATCAGCAGCGACTGAAAGCGGTTCACCGGCAGTTCCATCCGCGGGCATAACCGCGCGCGGCGGAGTTAGAAGCTAGAAGTTAGAAGATCGGGACGACTTGAACCGATGGCGGTTCTGTTGAGCAACGCTGGCCCGACGGTCCCGGCTCCTCCTTCGCTTGCGCTTGCGATTGCGGGTACGAACAGACGTGACGTTGAGTAGCGCTTTCGGTTCAACGCTTCAACGCTTCAACGCTTCAACGGTTCAACGCTTTTAAACGTGGCGAAGCGCGGCGGAGCCAATTACAGTTCCCGGCTTTCATGAAACGGATGTGGCTTGTGATTGTGAGCGTGCTGGTGGTGCTGGCAATCCTCTACGCGGTGCGGCTGGCCGAACGGCGGGCCAGCATGGGCGTGGCTTCCCTGCTCCCGCGCACCACCGTTGCCTTCGCGCATCTTCCCGATTTTCGCAGCAGTCTGGAGGACTGGCATCGGTCAGATCTGTACCAGATCTACCGCGAGCCGGCGGTGCAGGATTTCCTGAAGCATCCGCTGCAATCACCCAAACCGGGTGGAATCGCGGTCCGGGTCCAGGAATTCCAGGATCTGGAACCGACCAATGCATTTGTGGCGGTGACTTCAATCGCGAACGACAAACCGAAGCTCGTGGCCGGCTTTGAATATCATTGCAATCAGGACGTGGCCGACCGGGTCATTGGTAACTGGCGAACAAAGATCAATCCATCGGCGAAACGTGAACAACTCGAATATCAAAACCATCAGATCGAGCTCTTTCGCCAATCGACTTACTCACTCGCCCTGGTACGGGATAATAACTGGTTCTTCGCCAGCAACGACCCGGATGAGCTAAAAGCCATTCTCGACCGGGCCGATGGACGCAACAAGGATCGCAACACCTCGTTGGTCAGCGACGAATCCTATGAAGACGCCATGGACGCAATGCCGGGATCATTCGCGTTTTTGGTTTATTTTCAGCCGAAAGCGCTGGCCGATCGTCTGGCGGCGGTGCGTCAATCCCTGGGGCAACGCGATAAGGACGTTATATTGCAACAGATCCGCAGCGTCTGTCTGACTACGCGGTTCAATCGGGGAAAATTGCACGACGTTTTGTTTGTCGGAATGCCGAAACAGGAACAAGGCGGCGAGCTCACACGGAACTCGTTAGGTCTGGCCACCCGGGCGACGATTCTTTATGCGACCAGCATCGTCGATTTTTCGCGACCGGCCGGTCTGCTGTTTCCGACCGGAGACGCCAACTCGCTGGGACCGGCGGCCCAGAAAATCAGTAACGCCCTGGCCGCGGCCGGAATAACTCCGGCCGACTGGGAGGCGGCGTTTGCGTCCGAAATCAGTCTGTTATCAGATTGGCCGGAGCAAGCCCGCTGGCCATCATTTCTCATTACCGCGGCGGTAAAGGATACCGCGCGCGCCCGGAAAATTGTCGATGCCCTAACGAACGGCACCGGTCCGAACGAGCAGTGGCAACAGACTGACCGCGATGGCGTTCACTACTGGTCGCTTCTTTCATCTTCGGGATGGCTTTCGGTCAAGCCGGTGATGGCACTATCGGACCGAACCTGGATCGCCGGATTAGACATGGAGTCAGTGGGCGCGGCCATGGCACGGGCGGCCAAACCCGAGTCCGGACTCGCCGACACCGAGCCGTTCCACAAAGCGGAAAGCCTGGTTCCGACGCCAACGAAGTTTTTCGCCTATGTTGATCCGGCTCAGATTTATTCGCGCGTCGATGCCGCAATTCGTCCTTTCCTGTTCATGGGCGCGATGTTCAGTCCGGCCGCCAACAACGTCGATTTGGCGAAGGTCCCGCCGCCAGAAGCGATCACGAAACATTTGGGCCCAATCGTGGCCTCCCAACGGTATGCCGGTAACGGCTACATCGCGGAATCGGTCGGTCCTTTAACCCTTAACCAGGCGGGAATCGGCGTTGCGGTCCTCGGCGCAATGGGGGCGATGACGTATCACCGGATGAATCCGATGAGCGGGCTAAAGGGGCTGGTGCCAACTCCAGCAACTCAGGCACCTGCTGGGGGGACGCCGGCATCACGGCCTACTCCGTTGCTTTCGCCGGCGCCAACGCCGTGAAGGCGATAGTTCAGCGGTCGAAAATGCCTCCGCTGCGGTATGAGCCGTTTGCCGAAGAACCGCCGTTATAAGCTCCACAATTTAGGCGGTTTTCTCCAGTTGCGAGTGAGTCATTTCGGCGCATTTGACTACTCTGCTCAGCCTTTCAGAATTGTGCTGCGGAAAGGCAAATCTGTGTTATCCTTCTGGTCCTATGGCTATCCTTAAAAAGAATGCATTTTCCCGTCGAGTTCCGGACCTGGTCACTGAAGAATTGGTCGCGGTACTTTCCCGGCGTGCATCATTCGAATTCAAGCAGCTCTTCGACATCGTGCATGAGAACCTTCGCGCTCGCAATGCTGCCAGCGGCGGAGAAGAGATGTTGCGCCTGCGCGCTTACGAGAAACTGCAAAACCTGGTCGCCCGCGGCGCGGTGAAGAAGAATGGCAAGAAATACAAAGGATTGCCTTCGGCGTTGGCCAGCGCCATCGCTCCGCAGAATGGTCATTTGGCCGGCGTAAAGTAACAGACGGTCTTCGTTCCGACGGGGCCCCGCTATGCTCCGAGATTACGTGCCGGTGTTGCTGCAGATCGCAGTCGCGATCGGATTTGCAGCATCGGCGTTGATCGTCAGTGTCATCGTCGGCAAGAGCGGAAAACGCACTGCTGCGAAAGACATGCCCTACGAATGCGGCATGATTCCGCAGGGGGAAGCGCCACCGAGGTTCAGCGTAAAGTTCTACCTGGTGGCGATGCTGTTCATCCTGTTCGATCTCGAGATCGTGTTCATGTATCCGTGGGCAGTGGTGTATCGCGAAATGATCGCCCATGGCACCACCATCTTTTGGAGCATGCTGAGTTTCATCAGCATCCTGATGGTCGGTTACATTTATGCGATCAAAAAGGGCGCGCTGGATTGGAAGCGTTGAGCCGGCTTGTGATCTTAAGCGTTGGTCAGACCGATCACTAAGGTCGCGCCTTTCGAGCGTTACCATCGTCCGTTACCATCGTCCGAATGGCCCGTGGTGTGACTGAAATTGAACCGAATGCTCATCCGGCTTCGTCATTCGTCATTCGTCATTCGAGCTTCGTCATTAATCCTGCTATCAGTCAGTCGTGCTGAAGCGGTGGATTAGAGATTATCCGACCGAGCTGCTGCTGTTTGTTCTGCTGCTCGGGAGTTATGCCTATTTTTATCAATCGACGCATCACAACGAAGCGGCCCGATTTGATCAATTGCGGGCCATCGTTGAGAAACAGACGCTTAAGATTAACGATTACTGGTGGAACACGGCCGACGTAATTCACTACCAGAAGAACGGCGCTGATCATATTTTTCCCAACAAGGCGCCGGGCATGACGCTCTTGAGCGTGGCGCCCTTTACCATCATTTCGTTAGGCCTGTCGGTGTTTCGGGGCTTCGGTTTTCCGGCGTGGGCACACTGGCACACTGTGGTCTACCTGGTAACGCTATTGGCCGTGGGCGCGCTGTCTGCGCTTGCCGGCGTGCTGATTTACCGGGTGTTAACTGAAATCAGCGGAAAGAAATATCTGCCGGCATTGACGATCGTTGCGATCTGGCTCGGTACCCTGGCGTTCCCCTATTCCACCCTCTTTTTCAGCCATCAGTTTGCAGCCGCATTACTGGCATTTGCCTTCTATCTGCTGTTCCGGTTAGGCCACGATCGAAATGCTCCGTTGCGGCGTGAGAAATTTTACGCTTTGAGCGCCGGGATGCTGATGAGCTTCAGTGTCGCATCGGAATATCCGACGATTTTGCTGGCGGCGGTGCTGTTCGCCTACGGCGTGTGGTGCATGAGTGTGCGTCCGATCAGCACCCCCAATCGCCTGACTCTGATCGTGCTGTGCACGGTGGGAGCACTCGCCGGCGCCGGTATGCTACTTCTCTATAATCAGGCCGCGTTCGGTAAACCGTTCTATATCCCGTACGAATCATACGCCAAGGCGACCGGAGATTTTTCGAAAACCTACTCGCGGGGGTGGTTAGGCCTTCACTGGAGCGGATTCGATCACTTTGTTTACGCGTTAACCACCATCACGGTATCGCCGCAGATAGGCATGTTGTACCTGGGGTTGGACGGTTGGCGGATTTATGCCTGCAGTCCCATCCTCTGGCTGTGTGTTCCCGGATTGGTAGCGATGCTGTTGAAACGCTCGGTCCGGCTCGAGGGCTTGGTGGTCGGCGCGATGACCCTGCTCTACCTGTTGTTTGTCACCAATTACGGCTCGTCGCCTTACGACTGGGCGGGCGCGAGCTATTTCGGTTCGCGGCACCTGGTTCCGCTGTTGCCCTTCCTTGCCTTGCCGCTTTATTTCGGCGCTCGATTTCTGCGGCCAATTTTCTATCCGCTTCTGGCAATCTCCATTTTCTACATGCTGATCGCCACCGCAACTGAGCCGCGGGTGGCGATCCCCTATCAAAACACCGCGCGCGATTTGTTGTTACCGGACTACCAGCGTGGCCGATTCGCTCAGAACATCGACGCGTTGTATGACGGCCAGCGGAATCTGGTGAAAGACTCAGCGGCTTTTAATCTGGGCAAGCTGGTTCGTTTACCTGGACACCTTCAGCTGGTGCCGCTGCTATTGTGGTGGGGAGCAGCCGGATGTGCGCTGCTGATCACCGCGCGAAAACGCGAGCGCCCGGTTTTGCCCGCAACAGTAACCGGTGCCACGGCCGATTCTGTCCTCGTACCCGTCCGAAACTTTCCTCGCTCGGGCGTTGTGGGCGTACTCGCTTTTGTCATTTTCGTTAGTCTACCGCCGATTATTCATCACGCCGTAGCCTCCTCTCGCTATAAGCAACATGGTTTACTCGGAAAGTATTATCGTAACGCGACCTGTTCAGGCGACCCGGTGGAAACCTCGGTCGACGCCGAAATCAATTTCGATTGGTCGAAAACGTTACCGCTGACTCCCCCATTCAGCATCGAATGGACCGGCGACATCACTATTGATGCCGAAAAGGATTATCAGTTTGGCTTGATTGCCGACGATGGGGCGACTCTCGAGATCGATGGTCAGACGGTGGTCGATGTCAGCAAAGGACCGGTGTTGCAAAAGCAGATGGGGCTGATTCATCTCACGGCGGGAGTGCACAAGATCCGGGTCCGGTATTACAACCCCTTGTTCGGCGGCTTGGTGAAACTTTCCTGGATCGGCCCGGCCAGAGTGGAAGAAATCGTGCCGACTGATGTGTTAATTCCGCCTCCGCAAACGACGACAAAACCGTAATCCAAAGCCGGGATAACAGAAAACGATCACGGCCGGGCAGGATTTCGTCGCGCCACGACCGGCGTTAGCACTTCGCTGGGAACCGGCTGGCGAGGCCTTCCCACCAACGTCCAAAAGAATTTGATCATCCCGTTCGCTGACAAATTAAAATAGCGAACTCGGATCAAATGCGGACCCTCGGCGAGAAAAACAGTCTGACCTTTTTCCTGTAAAGACGCACCAGTGGCGTCGACAACCAGATTGTTATCGACATGCAGCAGCGCGCCATCATCAGCGACCAGCGATAACAGGTAATGGCCCGTCCGTTCGATAAGGATGTTGCCGGTCCATTCAACGCTGAACGGCGGGGGGTATGGCATTTCCTTGGACCAATCAAAATCAATGGCGGGATCGATCTGAATCTCGGCCGGCGCACCTTCCCATTTTGCGTTGCGATAATATTTAGCCAGCAAACCGTGCTCGCCGACGGAGGGGAATGTTACGGCGTGATGAATTGGCGGTGCGAATGCGATAGCGGCGACAACCAGACCAAGAGCAATGGCGGTATTCTTCCACGGTTTGTCCCGTCTTTCGGTTCGCCAAAACAGGAAAACTGCTCCGGCAATCATCCACCACAGCATGAGAGGAATAAGTTGGTATCGGCCGGGCAAACCAATCATTTTGGCCAGATTCGCCGCCGTGGAGTCGTTAGTCAGATTGCGGTGTTCGCTGTCGAACAGCGAAGCGGTGTTTTGAGCTAACTGACCGCGCAAGTAATCTGGAATTAGAAAATCCCGCGCAATGTCGCCGAACGGAAACGCAACTCGCGGTTCGACCGCGGTGGCCAGCAACATGTAGAAAATCGATAGGAGGGCCAGCGGATAAAAAACGAAGCGCAGCTTTGCCGCGCCGAAGTAAAGCGGCGGCGCCAGAAACGGCAGCAGCGGGATCAAATGCCGTGGACCAAGGTAAAGGCCGCCACCCCATTCGTACATGGTCGAGCCATAATTCCCGATGAACAGCAAGTAGGCGACGGCCATACCGGTGATCAATAGCCCTTCCGGGCGCAAATTCCGCCTCCACAACATGATCGCGAAACCCGGAATCGTTAACCAGAGCACCGGGTTGCAGGCGTAGACGCGCCAACCATCAACCACC
>DATFCK010000287.1:0-5104 GCA_035253185.1 Chthoniobacterales bacterium
CGTTCGTCAGCTTGTTGACCCCGTCCTTAACGGTTTCGGCAGAACTTTCGGCCCGCTCCTTGATCGACCGGAAAAACGGCCACAGGAACGGTAAAGAGAGAAAGCTCCAGTCGAGATTTCCCAATGGAGTTTTGACCTCCACCTCTTTCTCTTCCGGAGCGGTGGCGTGTCGAAGGGCCCAGCCAATAGCCAGGCCAAGCCCGAGTGCTCCCAGGATTGCCGGAACCGGATTTTCCCTCAGAAACAGTTGGGTGCGGTTGCGCGCCTGAGCCAGTCGCTCCCGGCCTTCAGCCCAGACGTCCCCGGAAGGAGCAACCATGCCGGACGGCGAGTCCAGTTCGCTTTCCTCAGCAGCCATAATCCCCTCGGGACGAGAGGGGGACGAATTCGTATTCTCGTGTTTGGTCATGTTTCCTTCCGTAAATTTTTCTTCGTTGGGATTTATCATACATTAGAAATACGAAGATCGGACCGCATCCGCGCCCCTGTCAATTGGCGGTAATTTTGGAGGTTTGGGGGCAGCCGCCTTCCTCGGGTAAGACGAAGGCGAGAGACGACATATTCACGTTCCCGGGTTCGGCGCGATTTCGGCCCGGGTAAGAATCGGATCTGCGCGCAGCGCTCGTTAGGGCGACAGGCGCTCAAGCGACCAGCTGCCGTCATCTTGCAAAGAATACCGGAACCGGTCATGCAACCGGTTGGGCCTGCCTTGCCAGAACTCCATTTGGTCCGGTTTGAGACGATAGCCGCCCCAGTGCGGGGGCAGCGGCACCGGTTTGTCTGCGAATCGCTCGGTCATCTGGGCCATGCGTGCGTCGAGGACCCGCCGGGCGTCCACCACTTCGCTCTGCCGCGACGCCCATGCTCCGAGCTGGCTGCCTAACGGGCGGGAATGGAAGTAGCGTTCCGATTCCTCGCGAGAAGTCGGCGAGGTCCGCCCACTGATTCGAATTTGTCGATCCTGTTCAATCCAGTAGAACCCCAGCGCGGCATACGGATTCTCGGTCAATTGCCGGCCTTTTTCGCTTTCGTAGTTGGTAAAGAAGACAAAGCCATCATGGTCGAATCCTTTCAATAAAACGATCCGGACGGACGGACGCCCACTGGCCGATGCGGTGGCGAGGCTCATGGCGTTTACGTCGCGAATTTGCGCTTCGATTGCGGCGGTAAACCAGTTACCGAACTGCTTGATTGGATCGGGATCAAGATCGCGACGGTGGAGCCCGCTTCCGGCATGCTCATATGGTGACGGATCAGCCTGCGACTCGGTTTGCATGGATCAGATCAGGAGATTATCCGCTGAGTATCATTTGTCGATTACGTCCCGGTACATTCGAACGCGACTTTGGCTCGCTCCGCGGCCGAGGCGTCAGTCCGGTTGCCTAACCGGATCTCCGACAAACGTTCAGATAAAAGGAATCAGGGGCTGGCCGCAACCATTATCGGCGGCGCCGGCGGCAGACCGGTGACAATGGCGCTGTGGGCGAACTGCTGAGGAATGGCTGCTGACTCGAGCACCGGCGACACAACGTCGCTGAATGCGCCAATATCGGCGATACTAAATTGAAACCGGGAATTGGAGTTACCATTTGGAACCCAGCGAAGCGCCACATATCTGGCTCCGTGCGGACTGAACTCGGCGGTGATTTTACCATCACCGTTCTCATCTTTCACCGTCATGAGCGGCCTAGCCTGTTCAAGGTTCCCGATCTCGGGCCGCTGATTCAACAGGTAGACTTCGAGCGAACCGGGCTCCATGGCATACACCATCCCGATGCGACACAGCCGCTGGCGTAAACCCAGTTCCAGGATCACTGTCGGAAGCTTGTCGTTAGGTGCAAACTGAAACTGGGTGGTGGCGTCATCATCGATCATTCGGTCGGCCAATGCCGGGGAGCCGGAACTTACCGCCAGGACACGGGCGCGGGCATAGCGGTTGGCGAAATTGAAGTTCAGGTTGTCGATTGTCGGATCTTTACTGCTTTCCGCGGTGGTAACGCCTTCGTCGGCGGCTTGCGGTTGTCGCACCGAAAACGATTCGAGGCTGCGTTGCCCATACAGGCCGAGACCGGCAATGGTGCCGGGCTTCTCCACGTTGAACACGATCCTTACATATTTCGCCTCGGTCGCGGATAACGGCAGACTGACGAATCGCTGGTGGCCGAGACGAACTTGCTGGCCGGCGGCGATCCATTTACTGTCGTTAGCCGACAATCGGGTGTTTGATACGAAAAGTTGCATCGTCCCTGCGAGCCGCGCTTTTTCGTTCACCAGCACGAACCGGCTCAGGTTCGAGATGTCTGATAGCGCTACGATCAAAGCATGCCGACCGGCAGCGAGGTTATGGCTGAGAGTAGTATCGTCGAGCAGGAGATCCAAAGCGGCTGACGAATCGCGGTTCTTTGCGGTCCAACTGGCCGAACGGTCTGGTGAGATCCAGGTAATTCGCGCTCCGCAATTATAACGGGCGAGGTTCTTGGCGTCGTTAGTGAGGCTTGGACTATCAGCCGTCTCTGCTGCCGCCATACCGCCGAGCAGGAGAAGAGCGAACCCGGCAACGGTCGCTCGCCTGTTCAATCGATGGACAAAAGCAGAAAACATCTGACCTGATCCCTAAGCGAAAATCGCGCCATCGATGGCACAGAACCGAATGTCGGCGCCGCCGGCGAGCCATGGCCTGACGCCTGCTACCGCTTTGTAGCAACCATAAAAGCGATAACCGGCCGCTTTTGCCCCGGGGGGCGGGCCTGTTCGCAAAAATTATCGATGCGCGCCTTCTTCGTTTTTGTCAGCCTGTTAGTGCTGTATTGCTCCGGCTTCGCGACCATTGCGGATGCCGTCATTATCTACACTTACGACTTCCCCGGAAATCCCGGGTCCGGACTCGCTGTAAGTCAAACCAATCTTCAACCTGCGAACGGGACCTTTGGTGACTTCACTCGCGTTAATGTAATCGCCGCCGGTGGCACTGACATTTTTGGCAGCAGCAGCTGGAACACGACCGGAATAATTGACAGCACTGAGTATGAGGGGTTTTCGATCACCACCAGTGCGGGCTATCACCTGGAGCTAACCGACCTGGCCTTCGAGGTCAGGACCTCCGCCAGTGGTGTTGGGAATGGCCGCGTAGCGCTGTTCATAAATGGTTCGGCTACTGCAGCCGCAACGTTCGATTATTCTCCCACGGTTACCCTAACGGCGCATAGCTTTGATTTCACCGACCTCACTGCGGCAGACAACGCCACGTCGGTGGAGTTTCGCTTTTACGGCTGGAACGCGGGAGGAAACGGGTCCCAACTGTTCTTGGACAACGTGGCTACGAGCGGGGTCATCACCAATGTCCCCGAGTTTGAACCCGCCTGGGTGGCATCGGTGGTGATTGTCCTCTCGCTATTCTTTGAGCACCGTCGAGGTAAACGACGGGGGAAACGCCGACCTGCCCCCTCGGAAAACTTCGCTCTCCACAATTAGCGCGATTGTAAAGAGGCGCGTTTCCAGGCCCGCCCGGCATGAGCAGACGGTAGCGGCACGCGCCTAGCTTTCGGGATCAGAAGATGAAGGCGAAGGCCGACGCCTTTTCAGGCGAAGCGACCATTTTCAAACGCGGGTTTGCGGTAGGGTGGACATCGATAAGTTCCACCTTTCCAAGTATTTACAGAAGGCTCGCGTTTGTCGCGGTCTTGAGTTTGTCGGTGTTTTTCAGTGTCTGCCCGCCGGTGAAGGCGGCCACCCGCACCTGGGATGGAGGCGGAGCCGACGCCCTTTGGGACACCATCTTAAACTGGGATAACGATGCGCTTCCGGCCAATGGTGACATTATCGTTTTCGGATCAGCCTTTAGCTCCGGTTCCACTATCAGTTTGAACGGCAATCGTACGGTTGGAAGCCTTCAGATTAATACCATTACCGGTTTCAGCCTAACGAACTCAACCCTGACCCTCGGTAGCGGCGATATCACCCGCGTGGATGCCGTTGGCACTGAGGCCGATCAAACCATTTCGAGTAACATCGCGCTGGGCGCGGACGGCAACTGGAATATTGCGGGCAGCGGCAATTTCACGGTCAGCGGGATAGTGAGTGGCGCCCGGAAACTGACCAAATTAGGGGCGGGAACATTGATTCTTTCAGGAGCCAATACCTTTACCGGTGAATTCAGTGCCAGTGCGGGGACGGTAGGCCTCGGCAACGATTCCGCCACCGGAACGGGAAACTTTAAGATCGGTGCTATTACCGTTTACTCCGTGGGCAACGCGCGGACGATCAGCAATAGTCTGACCCTGGACCAGAACTTCACGATTGGCGGCTCGCTCGACCTGACCTTCACCGGCGCGGCTACGCTTGCTCGCGATATCACCATAACCACAACCAACACCGGGCTGAGCACTTTTTCGGGCGTCATCAGCGGCGGCCATCACGTTACGTCGGCAGGCGCCGGTACGCTGGTGTTCTCGGGCGCTAACACTTACAGCGGCGAAACCAGAATTAATGCCGGGGTATTAAACGTGCGGAACGGCAGCGCGCTGGGTGACAACACCAAGACGAAAGTAGCGAGTGGCGCGGCACTGGAAGTTCAGGGTGGCATCAACATCGCGTCGGAACCGCTGGAGTTATCCGGGACCGGCATTTCCAGTAGGGGCGCCCTGCGTAACATTAGCGGGAACAATACCTGGGGCGGAACCGTAACCTTAACCGCCGCCGCCAGTATCGCATCGGATTCCGGTCTGCTCACCATCGGCGGAAATATCGTTAACGGAGGGTTCGGCCTGACCGTTTCCGGGGCCGGGAATGTTACCGCCAGCGGCGTCGTTAGCGGAACGGGCACATTAACCAAGTCCGATTCCGGGGTTCTGACCTTGAGCGGTACCAACACTTACAGCGGCGCGACCACCATCAATGGCGGCACGATCAATGTGAACAGTTCGGCCAGCCTGGGAAATATCAGCGCTGGCCTAACCATTAATGCCGGCACGCTGCAGGTCTCCACCGGTTTCACCACCACTCGAACCATCACCCTGGGTGATGCCACCAGCACATTTCAAATCGATCCTTCCCAGACTTACACCGTAACGACCGCGATCGGCGGATCGGGTAGTCTGAACAAAAC
>DATFCK010000288.1:0-3384 GCA_035253185.1 Chthoniobacterales bacterium
CCGCGCAATTTGTTTGATTTGCATCCGGATTGGAAAGCATTGCTGCTGCTGGCTCGACTCAAGGAACGCAACGCCGAATCCATTTTCGGCGGGATTGCGGTTGAACTGGAAAAAACCGGCGTGGAACTGTTGCCGGCAACGACGTTCATGGATCAGGCACTGGCATCGCCTGAACTCATGGCCGGAGCCAAACTGGGCAAACGGCAAATCCGCGACATCGATTTTGGTTGGAAGATCGCCAAAGAGATCGCCCGGCTCGATATTGGCCAGACCGTAATTGTCAAAAACGGCACTGTGCTTGCTATCGAGGGCCTCGATGGAACGAACGAAACGATCCGTCGAGGCGGTAAACTTGCCGGCACTGGTGGCGCGATCATGATCAAGGTGTCCAAACCGGATCAGGACATGCGATTCGACGTGCCTGTAATCGGAGTGGAAACGATTCGGGTGGCTCACGAAGCGGGGGTGCGAGCGATCGCAATTGAAGCGGGTCGCACTCTTCTTCTGGAAAAACCGGCAATACTGGAACAAGCAAACCGCGCTCAAATTTCAATTATCGGCCGCTGACGCTCATGTCCACTCGAGTGCGGACGGCGGCGCTGCTTCTTTTCGGATCGGGGTTTTGCGCCCTCGTTTACCAAACCGCATGGCTGCGTGAATTCCGGTTGATTTTCGGAGCCTCGACCGCCGCATCAGCCGCGGTGTTAGGCGTATTCATGGCCGGACTCGGATTCGGCGGAATCATTCTTGGCCGGAGAGTCGAGCGCTGTTCTAAACCGCTGGCTTTCTATGGCTGGCTTGAACTGTTCATCGCTGCGGCCGCTGCCTTATCTCCCTTTCTGATTCTTCTGGCTCGACAGATTTACATTCTGTTAGGCGGAACCACCGCCCTGGGAATGGGATTCGGCACGGTCGTGCGACTCATTCTGGCTGCGATCATCATGGGGGTACCAACCTTTCTCATGGGTGGAACCTTGCCCGCGGTTGCGCGCGCAGTCGTTAGCCGGGATGACACTTCGCGACGCGGCTTGGGCGTGCTTTACGGTGTGAACACGCTGGGGGCGGTGACCGGGGCGCTCGCCGGAACCTTTTATCTTTTCGAAAATTTCGGGAATCAGCTCACCCTTTGGTGGGCCAGCGGGCTGAATGTCATCATTGCGCTGCTGGCCATCCGATTTTCCAATGCGGCCGCTCCGGTGACTGCGGAAGTCGATGTGATCAGCCCGGGGCAAAAGGAAGTCTCATCAACCCGAACCATCTTCCTGTTAGGTGCAGCCGGCGCGGTCGGATTCGCCTTTCTGCTGATGGAAATGGTTTGGTATCGAATGCTGGCGCCGTTGTTCGGCGGATCCACATTCGCGTTCGGGCTGATCCTGGCGGTCGCGCTCCTGGGAATTGGATTCGGCGGCGTTGCCTATGCCGTGTCCGGTCTCAAACGATCCGCTTCAGTGCACTTTTTTGCCCTAACCTGCGCGGTTGAGGCGCTGTTTATTGCGGTTCCATACGCGCTGGGCGACCGGATTGCGATGGCTGCGATGCTGTTGCGCCCACTGGGCACACTCGGTTTTTACGGCCATGTGATGGCGTGGGCAGCGTTGTGTTCCATCATCGTGTTGCCGGCAGCTTTGGTTTCTGGTTTCCAATTTCCATTGTTGATTTCGCTCCTTGGCTCCGGCCGAACCCGAATCGGTTCGCAAACCGGCGCCGCTTATGCCTGGAATACGATTGGCGCGCTGATCGGGTCGTTAGCCGGCGGGTTCGGATTTATGCCCCTGTTTTCGGCTCCGGGCGTCTGGCGGCTGGTAGTGATACTCCTGGCGGTGGTCGCTCTCGCGGCGGCGTTGCTCGGCGCATTTGAACTGCGACGGTTAACCCGGGCAATCTTTCCGGTGTCAGTCGCCGCGGTCGCGGTCGGGCTGTTGCTTGCCACCGGCCCCACCGCGTTTTGGCGCCACAGTCAGATCGGGGTAGGCGGATTGCGTCAATATCACGGGTCGCAGAACGACATGCGCGAGCTGGTGAACCGAACCCGTCGCCATATTTTGTGGCAGGCGGATGGGCTCGAAAGCAGCGTTGCCCTGGCCGACGCCGACAGCCTTGCGTTTGTCGTTAACGGAAAATCAGATGGAAACGCCAAGACCGACGCCGGTACACAAGTAATGGCCGGGTTGATCGGCGCGGCACTCCATCCAAATCCGCAACGTGCAATGGTCATCGGTCTCGGAACGGGAAGCACCGGTGGGTGGCTGGCGGCGATGCCAACCATGCAACGGGTCGAGGTGGTAGAGCTGGAGCGCAGTATTCTCAAAGTGGCCGAGGCCTGTGAGCCGGTTAATCATCAGGCGCTAAACAATCCCAAGCTTAACGTCATAATCGGAGACGGCCGCGAGATTCTTCTCACCAGCAAGGAGAAGTATGACCTCATTGTTTCCGAACCTTCGAACCCGTACCGGGCTGGCGTTGCCGGCTTGTTTACCCGCGAGTTTTACCAATCCATTGAGCGAAAGCTGACTGACGGCGGAATCTTCCTTCAGTGGATGCAGACCTACGACGTCGATGACCGCACCGTCGAAATATTTTATCGCACGTTAGGCTCAGTATTTCCGAACATCGAATCCTGGCAGACCCAGGAGGGGGACTTGCTGCTAATGGCGACGCGTGAACCCATTTCTTATGATGCCGACAAGCTTCGTCAGCGTCTTTCGCAGGAGCCATTGCGAAGCGCAATGCGCTCAGCCTGGCGCGGCGATGGCCTGGAGGAATTTCTCGGACACTATGTGGCGAACGCCGAGGTATCGAAAGCCATGCGGGACTTGCAACCCTGGCCGCTGAATACCGATGATCGAACTGTCATTGAATTTGCATTCGCCCGTAGCGTAAGCGCGACCAACGTGTTTGATTCCGCCAGTTTTCGTGCGGCTGCGCGTGTTGCCGGGTGCGACCGGCCTAACATTGTGGATGGAAATGTGGATTGGGACCGTGTTCGTGAAGCGCAGCTTTCATCCTTCGTTATGCTTGGTTCTTCGGAACCAATGCGCAATTTGTTAACCGAAGACGAACGATGTCGGGCGACGGCGTTTGTGAAATACGCCAATGGAGACCTGGTGGGGGCCATCCAGCATTGGCGAGCCCAGCCCTCCAAGCCGCGCACATTGGCACAATTGGCCATGGTGGCGGAATGCCTTGCCGAAATCGGCGATTCAGCCGCCGTGAAATATATCGAGCAGTTGTCGGAGATTCTTCCGCTGGACGCGAATGCGATTCGGGCTCAAGTCCTGATTCGGCAGGGAAGGTGGGCGGAAGCGGCCACGTTGCTCGAAGATTTTTTGCGCGCGACGCATCACGACGCCTGGCCTGATCAGAACCTGATAAGACGTTCACTGG
>DATFCK010000289.1:0-2285 GCA_035253185.1 Chthoniobacterales bacterium
GATCACGCGAAATTCCGGACGCAGTTCAATAAACCGCCTCGCTAACGACCACGGAAACACCCGCCCACTGCCGCCAAATCCAGCGGAAGTTCCCGAGTCAAGCAGGATGCTTTTGGTGGAAAAATCGATCGGTTGGTCCGCGGAATTCTCGTCAGTCATGGCCAGCGCTTTGGTGAATCGGACACCGGCGCCGGCCAGCTTTCGACAAAATCCCGGCGTCTCGTCCCCGTGAAGTTGCAACGAATCGAACAAACCGGTTTCAGCGGCGTTCATTGCCTCGTCCAGCGTCGGATTCACCATCACCGCCACCTTGCCGACACCGGGTGGCAGTTCCGCGATCCATTCCGCAGCTCTTTCGAGCTCAACGAATCGCTTGCTTCCGGCGAACAGATTGAAGCCTAATGCGTGGGCCCCGCATTCGATCGCATCGCGGGCGTCGTCGCAATTGGTTATGCCGCAAATCTTGATCTCGACCGCGCGAGTTTCGCGGCTGTCGTTTGTCATCTGCGCCTAACGGTCGTCGGGTTCGATTACCCGCCCCGAAACCGTTTTCATCTGGCTATCCTTAATCTGGGTGTGGTGGGTCAATACGTGAACTCGACCATCGCTGCCACGGAAAAAGGCACTTAAAAGCCAGCTAACAAAGGAGATTATGATCGCGCCGAAGAATGCGTTCCAAAAACCCGGCACTTGGAAGCAAGTGATAATCTGACCTACCAGCATCAACAACAGCGCGTTCAGGACGAAAATAAAAAAGCCGAGCGTCACCAGAATCAGCGGCGCGCTCAGGATAAGGAGAATCGGACGGATGAACGCGTTGGCAATTCCAAGTAAAAGCGCCGCGCCCAGCAAACACGATAACCTGTCGCCGTAGCTGATTCCCACAATCGGCGCAGCAACAAACACTGCCGCGGTCGTGACCAGCCAACGAAACAGAAAATGTCGCATCACCCATGCTAGGTTCGTTTCAAGCAAACGGCAATAACGCGAGAAACTACTTGCGCCGGCGCCGAGCAGAGCTAATCCGATACGCAAATCTCAATCACAGTGCCTCGAAAGACCAAAAGCCCCGCTAAAGAAGTTGACGCGCCAGCCAACGGTTCGTCGAACCCAGAAGTTTCCGCCACCAAGACGCGCCGTGCGCCAGCCAAGGCTGCCAGGAAGTCGCCCGCCAGGAAAGCAGGGAAAAAGGCCTCGACCAAAGCCGGGTCCGCCGCGCCCACCGCATTGTTGCCGACCGACGAGGATATCCGGCTCCGCGCCTACTTCATCGCGGAGCGGCGACATCGACTGGCACTACCAGGCGATGCTGATTCCGACTGGCTGGAAGCGAAACGCCAGTTGATGTCGGAAACCGGCCCGCACTAACGCTGGTCACCTATTTTTGAGCTGGTGGCTCGACGGCCTGCATGCCAGGAACGCACTCCTGGGCCTTTTGCATCAGGCGATTCATGGAAAAGGGTTTTGCCACCAGACCGCGCACTCCCGGCTCCTTAAGTAGATCCTGCGCCCGTTCCTCGTCCGCCTTGCCCGAAACGAGAAGCAACGGGGGAACGATGCGCGGCGGCTGCAAATTGTTATAAACCTTGCCGATCAGGAAGAACAACATCGCACCATCAATCATCGGCATCTGAAAATCGAAGATGAACAGGTCGTACCGTTTCTTTAGCGACAGTTCGAATCCGTACTCGGGTTTAGGCGAGGTGTCGACTTCGCAGCGAAACCAGGTGGTAAAAGCTTCGCGCACGACTCGCAGCAAGGCTACGTCGTCATCCACCATCAGAATCCGCGCGGTCTCACCCGGCTTCACAGGTGCAGGCTTGCGCCAAACCGGGCCCCGTTTCAAGTTTTAACGACAGCCGATGGAAAATCCCAAGACCGCACTAGCCGCCGCTCTTCGTGAGCGGTTGAGGATCATTGCTGACGAAGAAAGCCGCCGCGATTCGGAAAGGCACATGGGTCGATTAAAGATCGTTTCTGAAAAAATCGAGGCGTTGCAGGCGGCACTCCCGTTGTCAACCGATCCACGGCTGAAACATTATCTAGAGCGGCGCAGCTACGATAAAGCGTTAGCTCTGTTGGAAAGCGCTCGGCCCGAATAGCGCCTCTGGCTCCGGGGAGCGCACGCTTCCAGCGGGTTGGCGACGGCATTCTGCCGTCGATCCTATTCTTGCCGCCCGCGTTGCGGTGAATTTCGAGCCGGCAAAGAAAGTTCGTGCCCGCAGAAATGCGGGCACCAGACACGCTACAAGCGTGCGCTCCCCAATCAACGGAGCGCTTTGACT
>DATFCK010000290.1:0-4021 GCA_035253185.1 Chthoniobacterales bacterium
TTAAACACCGCGCCGGGATCGTCGATTTGCGCGTTAAATCCGCTGGAGGTATCGAAATTTGACGTCGAACCGAACGCGAACGCAGAGAACGGCCCATCGATTTCGGGTCCGCGATAAATTGTGCCGAAATCGGTTTGACCGTTAGTCGTAATCGTCGGGTCGGTGGTAATGACCGTGTTGCCATTGATTACGTACGGATTCGGCGCCGTGATCGTTTGGGGCGGACCGAATTCCGACGGAGTCGGCGTCGGTGAGCTCGGCGTTGGGGTCGGGGTTGCCGGCGTCGGCGTGGGCGTCGGTTCCTGCGGCGTCGGTGTTGGCGTGGGTTCCTCCGGCGTCGGTGTTGGCGTGGGTTCCTCCGGCGTCGGTGTGGGCGTTGGCTCCTCCGGCGTCGCGGTTGGGGTCGGACTTGCCGTCGGCGACGCGTCGTTGCGCTGGCTGACGATCTGCTGGTCCGTCTTGTTCGGTGGCAACGGCGGTGGGAACCCGTCCTGATTCTCCTGCCCTTCCCACACCAGCACAATGAGAGGCCAGTTAGGCAGTTGCTGCGGAAATTCGGTGAACAGCAGGGAAGTTTCGGTGGCCAGCCGCACGTTGAAGGTTTCGGGTTCGCTGATCTGGCCATCCGCCGTAATCCAAACCATTTCGCCGGCGTGCACAGTCACCGCCTTTTCCGGATGACCAACCGGCCAGACCCGGCCGATACCTTCGAACACCATGAATTTCCCGGTAGCCGCGTCAAAGATACATGTCCCTCCGCTAATCGCCGCTGATACGGCAGCGGTGCTGACTCTCACCTCCAGGGCGTTGGGCGGAACCGAAATCAAAACCGCTCCACTGTTGAGCTTCACTTCACGCGTCCCGGCCTTGAAACTAAATACCGTGTTGGCGCCCAGCCGCGTGATCGTTAGGTCGGTAAATGTCAGCTCAGTCCGCGAATCGGTTCCGGTTCGGACGGCGGTTCCGACCTTCACCTCATCGTTGACCACGGCCGGGCGGGGTGCGGCCTGACTGGGCAACAGTCTGACGTCGTTTATAATGTGCGTGACCCGCGCCTGCTGAAGCTGCTGACCGAAGGCCGAATGATTAAGAAAAATCGCCGCGAGGGCGGCGGTTACGATTAAACAACGACGTTTTGCCGTTCCAAACGATGAATCCATGCGGTTAAAGCGCCCCGAAGTTATCCGGAGTCGTAGAGGTTGTCATTATTAAACAGAGAATACGGGAATAGTGCGGCCGCGGTCATTGAGACGGCGCGGCTTTCTGGTGCGGCGAGCGGCCCGGCTTGCTGGAATTCTGTGTCTGTGCCGGCGTTCCATCCCGGCTAACCAATGTTCCCCGACCGAAAATAACAAGATTTGTATCAGCGAAAGATCCGTGCGCCTTTTTGTCGCGCTGAACCGCGGCCGCCTTAACCAGCCGATCGCGTCCCGCTAACGGCGGAAACTGGGTGATGAACTGAGAAGTTTGGAGCAGTCGATTGAGGTCCACGTCCACGGACTCCGGCAACATTTTTGGATCGGGGTTGGCAATGATCATGTGGCCGGCTCGCAACAGAACGCAGTCACTTGGCAACAAGCCCTTCTTCACGCACAGCCTGGAGGTGCCGTCCAGGGAGATGAACTTGATGTAGGCGTTGGGTAAACATTCCACCGCCAGCGTTGCACCGGTGGCAGTGGCGGTAACGTCCCGCACTTTCACAAATGTTCCGCCAACCCGGCTCGGCACTTGCGTCAAAATGGCGCCTGACTCGAGATCGAAAGTTCGACTGTTCGAATCGATCTTAACAACCGTGTTGTCGCCAAGTCGCACCACACTCTTGTCACTGAACCCGATCTCCGCGCGCGAATCACGGCCGGTACGGATGAAGCCGTCAGGGAGTTGCGCATTCTTGGGTGCAACCACCGAATGTCCGTCGGCTTCAATTCGCACATCGTGAACCGCGTAAGAGATATGGCCATCACGCAACCCCGCCCCGTCGACTACGCCGGCAGATAGCGAGGCGAGGATAGGTAGCAACCACCTGCAGCGAAACGAAACACCCATGTCGGTAACACCCTAAGCGTCTGTTATCGTCGGCTTAGGCGCCCGGCGTCAAGCCTTTTACGCAGGCTGCGCTAAAACGCGGAGCGCTCGGCGCCGAGCCCGAGGAGTTCACGCTGCCACGGCACCAAAAAGGTTGTAACCGCAGACTCATCCACCGCTATCGCTTCCAGCGCCGCCCGCGGAGCCACAAACGCCGGCTCCAGCTCAAGTTTGGCCGCAGCATCGTCGCGGCGCCGGCGCAATTCTTCCACCCGCGCATTGGCTTCGGGACTTCGCCGCGTTCCAAGCCGCCGGCGAGTCATCGGCCAGTCGGCCTCCGGCAACTCCATCCCCCGCTGCGCTGCCGCCATAAATGTTCCCCGGCGCCGGGTAGAAAAATGATGATAATCGGGGGTTTCGCCCGCGTAAAAACTGGCGGCCGATCGAAGCAGCTCCTCATTTTGCAGGATATGGAAGACCGGCCGATCGACTGCTTCCGCCTCTTTCTCGCGCCAATGCCAAAGCTCGCGCAAAATCGCGGCGGCGCGACCGCGAAGCGCGCCTGAACCGCTGATTCGCCACACTTCATCCGGTTCGCGAGTACGATCCATGGCGGCTTGCTCGATTGCCCGCTGACACGATTGGCGAAACCATTCCAGCCGTCCGATAGCTATCAGTTCATCCTCCATCCGCCGGGACAGCTCCAGCAAATAGTGAGTGTCGTTAACTGCGTAGGCCAGCATCCGTTTCGGCAGCGGTCGCCGCGCCCAGTTCGCCTTTTGCGAACCTTTCGGCAGCTCCACGTTGAAATACCGCTGGACCAACGCGGCAAGACTGAACTGTCTTTGGCCTAACAATCGAGCGGCGATTACGGTATCGAACACTGCCGCCGGCACTAAACCCAGGCCGCGCCGCAGCAGACGCAGGTCAAAGTCAGCGCCGTGCAGCACGATCTCTTTCTCTTTTAGGATGCCGGCCAGCGAACTCAAATCACGCAGCGCCAGCGGATCGAGCACAAAATCGGAGCCGGGGATACTCAGCTGCAACAAACAAAGTTTCTCCCGGTAACAATGAAGACTGTCCGCCTCGGTATCGATGGCGATGCGAGTGAGAGCGACGATTCGGCTTAGAAGATCATGGAACTGCGCTGCAGTTTCGATCGGCTTTACAACTTCGAGAGTCTTCTGCACGCCGCTTAAGCTCCAAACCCCAAATGCCAAGCTCCAGGGAAACACCAATCTCCAATACCAAAAGGAACGCGCGCAGCCTTGTTATGCGCGTTGATGATTGGAGCTTCCCTGGGAGTTGGGGTTTGGGATTTGGCGATTTCCATCACTTCAACCCGCTCAATAACAATTCCGCGTTCGTTTTCGTCGCCTCGAGATTTTCGATCAGCTTCTCCATGGCTTCGATCGGCGGAAGGGCGGCCATGGTTTTGCGCAACACCTGGACCCGGTCCCATTCATCGGGATGATACAGCAGGTCTTCCCGGCGGGTGGCCGATTGCAGGACGTGAATCGCCGGATACAAACGCTTTTCCACCAGCGCGCGGTCGAGGTGCAATTCCATGTTACCGGTGCCCTTGAACTCCTCGAAAATGAGTTCGTCCATCCGGCTGCCGGTTTCGATTAAGGCCGTTGCCACGATCGTTAGGCTGCCGCCTTCCTCCACATTACGAGCCGACCCGAAGAATTTCTTCGGTTTCGTTAACGCCTTGGCTTCGACACCGCCGGACATGATACGGCCTTTGCCCGGCTGCAGATGATTATAACCACGCGATAAGCGGGTGATGCTGTCGAGCAACACCACCACGTCCTTTTTTTGTTCGACCAGCCGTTTGGCGCGTTCCAGCACCAGCTCGGCTACCTGCACGTGCCGCTGGACCGTTTCGTCGAAGTTCGAATGATAAATCTGACAATCAACTTCCCGCTCCAGATCGGTAACTTCCTCCGGGCGTTCGTCCACCAGGAGCATGATCAAAACAATCTCGGGATGG
>DATFCK010000291.1:0-6654 GCA_035253185.1 Chthoniobacterales bacterium
CGACGGTGTAGGCAGTCAAATAAAATGTCCATATGGACATTTTATTTGTCTGTGCGGCTGGTAAGGGGATTACTGGGAAAGAGCTATCTCCGTTGGCCAGTTCAGCCCGCAAGGACGACCTGCTGGCAAAGCGGTAAACACCTGCTGGCAAAGAGTTTCGCATTGCCAGGCCTGGCCTGTTACTGGCCCGTCTCCTGCTCGGTAAGCAGCATGCCTCGTTACCTCCTGTACTCTTTGTGTTGCCTGGCGACGTTGTCCGCCTACGCCGCGCCCGTGCCACTTACGACTAACGAGATCGGTCTGATGATTCGGACCGGTTACACCAGCAAGACCATTCTGGAGGAGTTGGCGAACCGCCGGTTCGCGGATTCATTCGACGCGACGAAGGAAGCGCAGCTTCTTCGCGCCGGGGCTTCTCCGGAACTGGTTATCGCGCTCAAAAGCGGTCGTTATGCGGTAACGGCTCAGGAATTGGCGGCAGCCCAGGAAAAGAAAGAAGCGGAAGCGAAACGTCGGGCCGCTGCCGAAGAAGAATCGAAAAAGTTCAACACCCTGTACCGTGCCCGCATGGCCGAGGCGCGCGCGTCCCAGCCGATGCAGGCGCAACCGGGACAGCACGTCATCTATGATCAACTGAAAGGCGATCTGGTGCAGTTCCAGAATGGCGCGGTCAATCACTTTGAGGACAGCGGGCTGGCATCAAAGAAATACTTCCTGTTGTACTTTTCCGCCCACTGGTGCGGACCATGCCGGAAATTCACTCCCGGTCTGGTAAACTATTATAATGACATGGTCACCAAACATCCCGAGGTCGAATTGATCTTCGTTAGTGCCGACAAATCACCGTTTGGGATGGAAACTTACATGCGCGAAGCGAACATGCCGTGGCCCGCGATCGATTTTCAAAAGCGGTCGCAAAAAGCCGGGATCCAAAAGTATGCCGGCCAAAGTATTCCGCACCTGGTATTGGTGGACAGCAATGGCAATGTTTTGGCGGACAGCTTGCGCGACGAACAAAAACTCGGCCCCCAAGGCGTGCTACAGGCGCTGGATACCAGGCTTGCCGGCGGTAAATCGGTCGCGCAGGGTCCGTAAGGCGACGATATTTCACCGCCAACGGCGCGATTCAATTTCGAGCCTGGGGCGACACCCAGGGAAAATCGCCGCGACTCAAGCGCTGAAGCCGAGTCGCGCTTTCATCTTTCATTGCTGGTATGCCCAAGCTTGGCGTTGCCCCAGACAAACCATTGACTGACGCCTTTGGCGATTTTGATCCGGCTATCGCGGCTACCTTCCGCTGCTCCCTTTACTGAACGAATTCCGGCCTCAGGAGTCATAATTTACAGCAATCTCAGCCATGTTAGATTCTTGCGCGACATTTTGTCGCCCAGCATGGAACAGAATCCACCACCATTCCCGTCACCGGAAGAGCTAAAGTCCAAGATCGCTGAGTTCATGAAATCGAACTTCGGCGACCGGGTGTCGTTCCAAACCTTTACCGCTCCCGAAACCGCGGAGACGGGCACTGAAGAAAAAGTCAGCCGCGTCGAAGGCGACGAATTCGTTTTCAATTTCCTGCCGCGCGATATCAAGGCGCACCTTGACCGGTTCGTGATCAAGCAGCACGAGGCGAAGAAGGTGTTATCGATCGCGGTCTGCGATCATTACAACCACGCCAAATATCTGCGTCAGCTCGAGAAGGAGGATGCTGCCCGGGCCGAAGAATGTGAATACGCCAAGCAGAATGTCATCCTGGTCGGCCCCACCGGCGTTGGAAAAACATACCTGATCAAGCACATCGCCGATCTGATTAAGGTGCCTTTCGTCAAGGCCGACGCGACCAAGTTCAGCGAAACCGGATATGTCGGCGGCGACGTGGAGGATTTGGTGCGCGAGTTGGTGCACAAAGCCGACGGCGACGTCAATCTCGCGCAATTCGGCATCATCTATATAGATGAGATCGATAAGATTGCCTCCAGCGGCAACATGATTGGCCGCGATGTCAGCGGTCGCGGCGTGCAGACGACCTTGTTGAAGTTGATGGAGGAAACGGAGGTGCCGCTGCGCAGCATGAACGATTTGCAGGCGCAATTGCAGGCGGCATTTGAATTCCAGCGCAAAGGCAAAGCGAAACGCGAGACCATCAACACCCGGCACATCCTGTTTGTGGTTAGTGGCGCGTTCGAGCGGTTGAAACAGCAGGTCTCAAGGCGGATTTCACAAAGTCAGATCGGGTTTAGCGCCACCGCAACGCCGGTCATGGATAACGAATTGTTTCAGCACGTCACCACCGGGGATTTCGTCGAATACGGTTTTGAGCCCGAATTCATTGGGCGTCTTCCGGTCAGGGTGGTGTGCGAAGAACTCGACGCTAACGACCTCCACGACATCATGAGATTTTCGGAGGGGAGCCTTCTCCGGCAATATGAGCGCGCGTTCCGGGCCTATGGGATTGAAATCAGTTTCGAAGACGACGCTCTGCGGTTGATCGCGGAGGCCGCGGCCAAAGAAAAGACCGGTGCGCGTGGTCTGCTCACCGTTTTCGAAAAGTTATTCCGGGATTATAAGTACCACCTGGCCGGATCGGGATTAAGCCAGTTGCGAGTAACTGCCGAACTGGTCCAGGAGCCGAAGCGAGTTCTCGAGCGATTGATGGCGCAAGGCCATGAGCAGGAGGCGAAGTTCCTCGAGTTAGGGGTTCACCGGTTTACCGACCAGTTCAAAAATGAACACGGCCTCGAGATTGTCTTTGACGACGCGGCGCGGCATCGTTTGGTGGAACGCGCGCAAGCCGAGAGGATGCCGACACCCGAGTTATGTTCCCACCTGTTCAAGGATTACCAGTTTGGACTGAGTTTGATTCACAAAAACACCGGCCAGAAACAATTTATATTGGGTCTGGAAGCGGTGAACGAACCCGATAAGTTTCTGAGTCAACTGGTGGTTCAGTCGTATTATCCGGCTGGGTCGGCAGGACAATTAACATCTTAATGAAACGCTCGTTAGCGATAGTGGTAGCGATTGGGCTGGTAGCAGCTGCGGTAGCCGCATTGTTGCATGCTACCGGTGTGCTTCGACCGATCGAGCAGCTGATTAGCGGCACCACCGTAAGCCTGGTCAGCGAGGTCTGGGTTTACCTTGCCGCAGTTGTGCTGGCGGTGTTGACCGCATGGCTGACGGCTAACAGCCTTCACCGGATACGGATTGGATGGTTAGTCGCCGGGCTCGCCCTTGAACTGCTGGCGGCGGCCTGGGTCTGCATGTTGTATGGCGTTCGGTTTCAGCCTTTGCCTGCCATCATTGCCATCGCGCTTGCCTTTGTCGGCACTGAACGGTGGCTGGCTTTTGCCCGGCGCAGCCGCACCCAATTGGCGCGGACCTTTTTTGCCGACCGGTTATCGCCCCGGCAAATCCGGCGGTTGGTTGAAGGCGATATTCCGCTCGAAATCGAACCCCGGACGCACGAAGTCACGATTGTTGTCTGCGATATCGCCAACAAATATGACATGGCGGAAGAATCCGAGCCCGGGGTCTTTGCTGAAGCTACTGAAAAATTCATTCGGCGGACGAGCGATGTTCTCCTCGAGGCCGGCGGTTTTATCCAGGCGGCTGACGGGGAAGGGGTGGTGGCGATTTTCGGATTTCCGGATGGCAGTGCTGATCACGCTGACAAGGCCGTTAGGGTAACACTTGATCTGGTGGAGGAGTTTCGAAAGCAGGAAAGTAACGGTGACCTGGCCGGCAAATGCGACGTTCATCTGGGAGTCAGTTCGGGAACACTGATCGTGGCGCCATTGCAGAACGGATCGCGCCCGGGATTGTTAACGACCGGCGAACCGATGGAGTTAGCCCGGCGATTTTGTGTCGCTAACCGGTTTTATGGGTCGCGGATCCTGATTGGACCGCGGACGTTCGAACTGGCCAGCAAAAATATTGTGGCCCGCCCGATCGATTTCCTGAGCGGAGTGAACTCGCAGGAGCGACATGAAATTTACGAGCCGTTGTGGCTGGCGGCCGAGGCCAAACCGGAACATATCGCGCGGCGCGACTTTTTCTGGAACGGAGTGGTGTTGTACCGCGAAAAACGCTGGGCCGAAGCCTACACCGAATTTCAGAAGGCGCGCGCGCCCGATCACGACGACGATCCGCCGCTGCAGCTCTATCTGCGACGTCTGGAAACGCTGGCTCTTCATCTTACCACCGCTCCGGAATAAAGTCGGCGCTTGAGAAAGACGGAATATCCGGCAGCGCTGCGCGAATTGATTCAGCAGCTGCGCCAAATGCCTGGAATCGGGCCGCGATCGGCTGAGCGGATCGCCCTGTGGATGGTGCAGGCGCGCACCGATCAACCGGAACAAATCGCTCGAGCGATGGTGGCCACCCGCTCGAACGTAAGACCCTGTGCCCGGTGCGGCTTTTTTGCGACTTCGGACCTGTGTGACATTTGCTCCGACCCGTCCCGGGCGGCCGATCTGCTTTGTGTGGTGGAACAGCCCACCGACATCCTGCCCCTGGAGAAAACCAGCGCGTTTCGGGGACGTTATCATTCGTTAGGCGGACGGATCGCCCCGCTTGATCACATCGGTCCTGACGATTTGCGGATTACCCAGCTGATCGAACGAGTGGACGCCGAAAAGTTCAGCGAAGTGATTTTCGCCCTTGCCGCCGATGTGGAAGGCGAGGCGACCACCAACTACATTGTGGAATTGTTGAAAGATAAACCGGTCACGCTTACCCGCATCGCTCGCGGTCTGCCGGCCGGCGGCGGCCTCGAATCGGCCGATGAGTTGACGCTCTATCAGGCATTATCCGGCCGGACAAAATTGTAAGAAGTTTTGAGTTTTAGGTGGTAAGTTTTAAAGGGCGAAAAGCGGCGGCTTGGCTTGCTTTCTGTTCTTAAAACTTAAACTTAACGCTGTAGACTTTTAGATCATGTCCTGCTCGAAAATCGATCCAGCGCTGCATCAGCCGCAAAAGCCGCCCTGGATCAAGGTGCGATTACCTTCGAACCCGGTTTTCTTTTCCACCAAGGCGCTCATTTCCGATTTGCGACTGCATACCGTTTGCGAGAGCGCCCAGTGCCCGAATCGTTGGGAATGCTGGAGCCAGGGGACAGCCACGATGATGATTGCGGGTGATCGGTGCACTCGCGCCTGCGGGTTTTGCGCGGTGACCACAGCGAAACCTTTTGCATTAGAGGAAGACGAACCAGCGCGAGTAGCCGAAGCGGTGCGGCGAATGAAATTGAAGCACGTCGTCATTACCGCAGTTGCCCGTGACGATTTAAAAGATGGCGGCGCCAACCATTTTGCCCGGGTCATCACTGCTATCCGTGAAATGGATCCGTCCATCATCGTAGAGGTGCTGGTGCCGGATTTTCATGCCCAGGACTGGTGTATTCAGATCGTGCTCGATGCCGGTCCGGACATTTATAATCACAACCTGGAGACGGTGGAGCGTCTGACCCCGTTAGTCCGTTCGCGGGCGAAATATCGGACGTCATTGCAGGTTTTGCGACGGGCGAAAGCACTTTCGGCCGGAGATCACGGTGTGGTCACCAAGAGCGGTGTGATGCTCGGCTTGGGCGAAACCGAGAGCGAGCTTTTCCAAACCATGGACGATCTGCGCGAGGTCGGCTGTCAGGTGTTAACCATGGGACAATATCTCCGGCCGTCGCCTAACCATTTGCCGGTAATCGAGTATATTACGCCGGAGCAATTCGACTTGTATGGCGATATCGCGCGCAAAAAGGGATTCGAACACGTAGCCTCCGGACCGCTGGTCCGCAGCTCGTATCACGCTGCTGACTTTCATCCGGTTGTGCGTTAATCAATGGAGCAACCGCGCGTCCGGCCGGATCGACAAAACACCGCGGCTGTCATTCCGGCCTTTAACGAATCCAAGCATCTGCCCGATGTCGTTAGGCGCACTCGCCAGGAACTTAATCATGTTGTGGTCGTCGACGACGGATCGACCGACGGCACCGCCGCCGTGGCCCGTGAGGCCGGTTCGGAAGTCATCGTTCACCCGGAGAATCGCGGCAAAGGCGAATCGATAAAAACGGGGTTGCGGTACTGGGCAACACGCGGTTTTGAATGGGTTGTTATTCTCGACGCTGATGGCCAGCATCGACCCGAAGAAATTCAGCGGATGATCGCCGCGTCCGACACCGATGGTGCCGCATTGTTAATCGGCAACCGGATGAACGATCTTGCTTCGATGCCGGTGGTTCGCCGGCTGGTTAACCGGTACATGAGTAACAAGATCAGCCGGGCTTGCGGTCAGCAGATTCCCGACACCCAATGCGGATTTCGAATGTTGCACCGAGATTTGATTCCTTCGGTCCTGGGTGGGACTAACCGGTTTGATTATGAAACCGAGATGCTCATCCTGGCCAGCCGGCAGGGATTCAAAGTGGTGTCGGTGCCGATCACGACCGTCTACTCCGATGAAGTCAGCAGCATTCATCCGGTCCGCGACACGATCCGGTTTTTTAAACTGATGAACCGGTACCGCAAGACCGAAGTTCCAAACACCAAACCCCAACCGCCAGGGAAACCTCAATAATCAACCACCAATACTCAATCACAGGCGTCTGTTTAAGATTCCGCCGATTTCGAGTTTTCCGTGGTGATTGGTGCTTGGGGTTTTGGC
>DATFCK010000292.1:0-17256 GCA_035253185.1 Chthoniobacterales bacterium
TCTGGTGGTGCAAGAGACCGAGTAAACAAAATCGGGTGTCTGACGCAGCGCAGCGCACAACGTCGATTTGCCGGCGCCCGAAGGTGCCGAAACAACAAACAGAATGCCGTAGCGGCTAAATTCTCTTGATGAACCCATGTCTTATTATCGGGAATGCGCGCGCTACGTTTTGGCTGGTTCTACTCCAGGTTTTGTATTTGTTCGCGGATCTTTTCGAGCTCCGCTTTGCAGGCAACCACGCGCTGCGAAATCGAGGCATCGTTAGCCTTGGCTCCGAGCGTGTTTAACTCACGGAAGATTTCCTGGGTGATAAACTCAAGCGTCCGCCCCACCGGTTCGTTCTTTCGCAGATGATGCGCGAATTGAGCGAGATGACTTTCAAGCCGGGTTAATTCTTCGGAAACGTCGGCTCTGTCCGCGAAGATGGAGATTTCCTTCAATAACCGGTCGTCATCGTGCAGAACCGGGACGCCGGCCTTTTCGATGCGATCCAGCAGGGCCGATCGATAACGCTTCACCACGTCGGGATGCAGGGCGCGAATTTCCTTCAGATTTTTCCGCAGGTTCTTGAGGCGATGGATCAAGTCTTTGGCCAGATGCTTTCCTTCCCGCTCCCGCATCTTAATCAGATCGGCCAGTGCTGACTTCAAGGTTCGATCCAGCGCCGGCCAGACTTCCTGTGCCACCACCGTCTCTTCCGGAAGACGCATCACACCCGGCGCCTGCAGAATTGTGCCAATGGTAATTTCGCCGCCGACACTGAGTTCTTTTTGCAACGAGCGCATGGCGTCGTGATACGAGCGAGCCAACTCGGTATCGAGCGCAAGCTGGCGTGATCCATTCGATCCGCTATGCAACGCAACCGTTACGCTGGTGCGGCCGCGCGAGATGTTTTCATTAATTGTCTGCCGCACCCGCGGTTCCAATTCGGTCAGATCCCGCGGCAGATTGATCACGATATCGCTCTGCTTGCGATTCACCGAATTCACTTCCACGCTCAATCGGGTGCCGTCGCAATCGGTTTCAGCGCGGCCATATCCGGTCATGCTTCTCACAGCAATTCAGCTTCACAAAAGGCAGCCCAAATACAAATAGAAATGGTAGACGTCAGCGCCGAGCCTGTGGAATCTTGAAATGCAAGAAGCAGCGAAACTCCGGACCACCGAACGAATGGTTGCCGCTGCTGTCATTGCTGGGTTTGATGGCCGGCCTCTGGCATCTTCTGGCCGGGCTTGGGAAAAAGGCGGAAGCAATCGAACATCTGAAAATCGTGCCGGAAATCGTGCCTAACGAGCCTAACGCCTGCGAACTGCTGCAGGCACTCGAGCCGGAAACAATCAAAGCGAGCAATGAGATATCACCGTGGCCCGAGCAAGGAGCGGCAATGCTTCGGAATTTACAGCAAACGCTTGGCCGCCTGATCGACGTCTTTATCGCCGCGCCCGGAAAAGTTCACCACGACCTTGGACTCGCGAGACAATTCCGGGGCGCGTTTGATTACTTCCGCAATTGCATGCGCCGTTTCCAGCGCCGGGATGATGCCTTCGGTTTCAGAAATTACCCGGAACGCTTTGAGCGCTTCTTCGTCTGTGGCGTAGGTGTATTCAATTCGTCCCAAATCGCGCAGATAACTATGTTCGGGTCCCACCGCGGCATAATCGAGACCTGCTGAGACAGAATGGGTGAGCTCGATTTGCCCGTCTTCGTTGGCCAGCAGGAAGGTCCGGGTGCCCTGCAAAACACCGAGCCGGCCTCCCTGAAATCTGGCCGCGTGTTTGCCGGGTTGAATTCCTTCACCTCCAGCTTCGACGCCGATCATGCGCACATTTTCATCTCCGAGGAATGGATGAAAAAGGCCGATCGCATTGCTGCCCCCGCCGACGCAGGCAACCAGGAGATCGGGGAGCGAACCTTCGCGCTCAAGGATTTGCCGCCGTGTTTCCACTCCAATAACGGACTGAAAATCCCGCACCATCACGGGATAGGGATGGGACCCGAGGGCGGAACCTAATATATAATGAGTAGTGCGGACGTTGGTCACCCAGTCTCGCATCGCCTCGTTGATGGCCTCTTTAAGAGTGGCCTGGCCGACGGTCACCGGCGTTACGGTCGCCCCGAGGAACTTCATTCGAGCGACATTCAGCGCCTGGCGCTCCATATCGGTAGCGCCCATGTAAATCACACACTCACAGCCGAAACGTGCCGCTACCGCAGCAGTCGCGACTCCATGCTGTCCGGCCCCGGTCTCGGCAATGATTCGCCGCTTTCCCATCCGTCGCGCCAGGAGAATTTGGCCCAGTGCGTTGTTAATTTTGTGAGCGCCGGTGTGAAGGAGATCCTCGCGTTTAAGGTAAATTCGAGCGCCGCCGAGCTGCTCGGTGAGACGCTCTGCGAGGTAGAGAGGGGTGGGACGTCCGGCGAAATCACGCAGCAAAGCGTCCAATTCGGTTCGAAAGGCCGGGTCGTGTTTGGCGTGGTCGTACTCAGTGGCGAGTTCGTTCAACGCCGAGACTAACGTTTCGGGGACAAACATGCCGCCATAGGGGCCGAAATGGCCGAGAGCATCAGGGACAGTTTCGACGTCTGGCATGGAGCAAAGAACGTCGAACGCCGGACACCGAACGTCCAACGCCGAATTCAGCCAGGGCTTTTTGCGTTCAACAGACTGATCAGTGCGCGCCGATGAGGCGAAGGCATCGGCGTTTGGTCCAACTGCTCGACTGGAATCCAGCGGCCGCTGTGCCGGCGGTACGGCTGCGGCGCGCGGAATACCTGCAAATTGATTTTGTGGTGCGTGAAAGGGAACATCGCCGAATAAATCGGCCGCTCTCGAATCGGAACGATCGAAGCCGGCGGCAGCATCCACATCCCACGCCAGCGTCCGGAACTTTGCTCGAGGAGAATCTTGTTTTTTTGCCTAACGAAGTTGTGTGATTCGGTGAGCTGGATCGTTTGGCGACGCGGTTTTTTGATGGGAAGGCGCTCAGGTCTTGAGGCCCGGCAGAGACTTTTTACAGGGCAGAGTGAACATCGCGGAATTTTGACGCAAACGAGTGCGCCGAGGTCCATCAGCGCCGAATTATAACGCCCCGCGTTGCGTTTTGGCAGGAGCCATTCCGCTGACTGCCAGAGCCGCTCTCTTCCGGCGGTGGTGTCGACCGCCACCCGGATGTCGAACAGACGTGCGATCACCCGGGTAATATTGGCTTCGACAATCGGCACCGGCTGATTGAACGCGAAGGTTGCCACTGCGTTTGATGTGTAGCGGCCTAATCCAGGCAGCCGGCAAATTTCGTTTGGGTTCCGAGGCAGGATGCCATTGAACTGCCTAACGATCAGTATTGCCGCCCGATGCAGATTTCGAGCGCGGCTGTAATAGCCCAGGCCCTGCCAGGCGTGGAGAACATCGGATTCGGACGCGGCGGCCAGGGCCTCGAAGTTCGGAAATCGTTTCAGCCACCGTTCATAAAACGGCAGAACCGAGCCCACCTGGGTTTGTTGCAGCATGATCTCCGAAACCAATATCGCGTAGGGATCGTGGGTGCGGCGCCAGGGAAGATCCCGGCCCTGTTTCGCATACCAGCGAAGTAACTTGCGTCGAAACGCGATGTTCTCTTTGCTGACAAACACGATCTCAACGTCCAACGCTCAACGCCCAACGTCCAACGCTCAATGGGCCGCCTCTGTAATTGGACGTTGAGCGTTGAGCGTTGAGCGTTGAGCGTTGTCTGCCGCTGCCAATGAATTCCTACACCCACGCGCTAACGACCGAGCAAGCCGATGCGCTGCGAGCGTTGCTCCAGGAACTCGGCTTCGAGTTCTCGGCCAAGCCCTACACACTCTTTTTCGCCCAGAAGAACAAGCTGTCGGTGGCCGCTTATGAAAAGGGTCCGAAAGTATTGTTACAAGGCAGAGGGGTTGAAGATTTCGTGAAATTCGAGCTCGAGCCGAAGATTCTCGGCGAGGCGAAACTTGGCTACGAGGAAGTTCATTCCCCCGAAATGTTCGAACCGCATTTCGGAATTGATGAGAGCGGCAAGGGCGATTTCTTTGGGCCATTGGTTATCGCCGGCGTGTACGTCGACAAAAAAATTGCGCGCCAGTTGATGGATGCCGGCGTGCAGGACAGCAAGCGGATTGGCTCGGACGCCAGGATTCGCGCGCTGGCCGACGCGATTCGAAAAGCAACCATTGGCCTAACCGACAAAGTCCTGATCGGTCCGGCAAAGTACAACCAGCTTTATCAGCAATTCGGCAATCTTAATAGCCTGTTAGGGTGGGGACACGCCCGCGTGATCGAAAATCTGCTCGAGAAGAAGCCGGATTGTCCGCGGTCGTTATCCGACCAATTCGCCGATGCGCGCGTGATCGAGCGCGCATTACTGGCGCACGGCCAAAAGATTCGCATTGAGCAGCGAACCAAAGCCGAGTCGGACATCGCGGTCGCCGCGGCGTCCATTCTGGCCCGGGAAGCGTTTATCGATTGGCTGGACGCTCACAGCAGGAAGGTCGGGGTGCGGCTGGAGCGGGGCGTTTCGCCCGCGGTAAAGGAAGCGGCGAAAAAGATCGCCGAAACGCGAGGAGGAGAGGGGTTACGAGAGGTGGCGAAAGTCCATTTCAAGACCGCCCATGAAGTTGCGCCGGAGGCATTTCCGGCGCCTCCGATTCGGCCGCCCTGGCAGAAGAAATAGGCCGCCGGCTCCCTCCCATGTGAGGGCAAGAATCCTGCTCTGAAAAACCGCGCTATGCCTCTGCCCGGCCTCGAAGCTCGCATTCTAGTCCTCAACGCGGATCCCGTGTTTCAGGACAAAATGCTGGACGTGCTCGCAGAGATCCCCCAGGCAGAAGCTCGCGTCGTCCGGAGTTTATCTGAGGCCATTGCCGTTCTTCTGGAAGAAAATTTCGACGGCTTTATCTGCGAGGCCGAACCCCCGAGTGCGGTGGAGCAGGCGGTTAACATCCGGCAGCATTTTCCTTCTCTTCGCATTCTGTGTGTAACCCCGTCGCGTGGTGACGCCGCGACTGTAACCGCCGCGCAGGAACAAAACATTCGGATGATCTCGGCCGGAAGTACCGGGAAGTTGCGTCGCGGCCTGGCGGCATTCGTGCAGGCGCTCGAGGGCGCATCAGCGGCACCGACCGAGGGCATCGATCCCTGCCATTCGTTGATCGGCAACCTGAACCAGTTTTCCGCCGCGGAAATTTTGCAAATGAGCTGCCTGAGCCAGCGCAGCGGCCGATTCACGTTCAAATCTTCGCGCGGAAACAGCGAAATTTACCTGCAACAGGGCTCGGTTCGTCACGCGGTCTACGGGACACTCGAGGGCGAATCCGCCGTTGCTGAAATCTTCCGGTGGCGGCAGGGCCGGTTCTATTTTGAGGAAGGCATCATCAGCCAGGAGCAGACGGTCAATCGGCCGTGGGCGCACCTGCTGATTGATAATCTTCAAAAACTCGACGAAACGCTCGAGCTGGTGGGCGTTTAAGTGCAATGAGGGATAAACGGCTCGAAACCAAACTGCGACTGCTCACCCTTCAGTTGGAAAACTGGAAACGTCTGCACGATTTCATCACTTACGGCCTGGACAAGGCCCGTCCGATTATTTCGGCAGAACAAGAACGCCAGTTCACCGAAGTCCGGAGCCATTTGTTGCAGGAGACTGAATACGTCTTTAACGCGCTCGGGACGGTGGATCTCTCCGGCAAGGCCATGAACGTTCTCCAGAGGGCGTCCTCGATGCGGGGTGTGCGCGAGCTCACCAATGATGAAATCCGCCGGCTGGAAGCAGAGTGGAACGGTGTTTTCACCAAACTTGGTGTGGTTCAGGGCCAACTGAAGTCTCAGCGGAAGGAGCTGGCAGGCCAAACCGCCTTCCAATACTACCTCAGCCGCCTGTTCGCCCGCCCGGCCCGGGCTCACTAACCCCTCGAAAGGTCCTCCCGCGCCGTAGGCTAATTTCTGGCCGCCAGCGGGTTATCCAAGGATTTTGCTTTTTTTTTGCCTCATCTTGCACTCAGTTAGTGACTGTGAGGCGATTCCTAAATAGCTATGGCAAAGTTAACGAAACGCGACATCGTGGTCGCGATTAGCAACCAGACGGGAAAAGTGCAGCACGAGGTTTTCGATGTTGTCCAGCGGACCCTGGATCAAATCACCGACAGCCTCGCCAAGAACGTCCCGGTGGAACTGCGCAACTTTGGAGTGTTCCAACCACGTCTGACCAAGCCGCGCGTCGGAAGAAATCCGAATCAGCCAGGAAGCAGCTTTGTGATACCACCGCGCGCGACGGTTAAGTTCAAGGCGGGCAAAGTCATGCGCCAACGCGTGGAAAAGCTGTCTCGGGAATTAAAGGAAGCATCCGAGCGTGGGAGCGAGAAAAGCTCCGCGGCCACCGCAGGCTAAGGCAACTTGGCTTTCAACCGCGCTAGTTATCGGCAGCTGCCGATGAGATAGGCGCGGTTTGTCTTTTACCGGTCTCCGTTAGGCTCCACCTTCAACAAGCCCCGGATTGCTTCCTCCAGCTTGTCGAAATTGATAGGCTTGGTCAGGTGTTCCGCGAATCCGGCCGCGTGCGCTTTGCTAATATCGTGCTCCGACCCGAAACCGCTGAGCGCAATTCCGGGAAGACCTTTGCCGCTCAACTCCCGCATTAACTCATAGCCGCTTCGATCCGGCAGACCAATATCGCTGATCAGCAGATCAAAATCTTCCGATTGCGCTTTTTGCAGAGCCTGATCGGCGTTGTGCGCTACGGTAATATCGTAACCGCGGCGTTGCAGCATCATCTTCATGCCGATGCAGGTGTCCTCATGGTCATCAACCACCAGCACGCGGTGACGTTTGGAGTCGACGCTGTCCTCATTCTCATCCGGACGCGGCCCGTCTCCGTCAGGCGTCGCGACCCTGGCAGGGGCGTTGACTGTTTTCAGCCGGATGGTGAACGTCGCGCCCTGATCTTTGCCGGCGCTATGCGCCTCGATGTGGCCGCCATGCGCTTCCACCATTGCCTTTGAAATCGCCAGGCCGAGCCCGAGTCCCCCGAATCGTCGGGTGATAGATGCCTGTCCCTGTTCGAACGCATTGAAAATGCGATCCAACTTATCGGGCTCGATCCCGATACCGCTGTCTTGGACGCGAATCTCGATCTCTTCGGGCGACGGATTATTTGTCTGGATAACGATGCGGCCGTTCTCCGGGGTGAACTTGACCCCGTTTTTGATCAGGTTCCAAAGGACCTGCTGCAGTCGCGCCGGATCAGCCTCAACGAATGCATTTTGGGCGTTGAACTGATAGTCGACCTCAAGTTGCTTGGCGCTCGCTTCTTCCCGGCAGATCTCAAACGCGCGTTGCACGATTTCATGCGCCGACACGGTTTCCAGCGTGAGCTGAAGTTTTCCTTTCGCGATTCGAGTGACATCGAGCAAATCGTCTATCAATCGCGCCTCCAGTTCGACGTTGCGGCGAATCACTTCCAGGGCCTGCCGGGTTCCCGGCGAATCCGGACTGCTCGCCTCGAGCTCGCCTACCATGGCGATTACCGGGGTTAACGGGTTGCGCAATTCGTGCGACAGCAGCGCGAGAAACTGGTCTTTGGCTGCGTTGGCCGCGATCAACTCCTGGCGTAAGGTGACGTCGCGCGTTTTGTCTTCCACCAGGAAAAGAATGCCTTCGATCGTCTGCTGTGAACCCTGCAGCCGCAGCAGATTCACGTTAACGAAATGCGTCATCCCGCCTTCTCCCGTAAACGGCTGTTCCACCAATTGGAAGGGCGTGCCGAACGACAGCACCCGGTCAATGGCGCCGGCCGGGGCGATCTTTACCTCATCAAAAGTAGCTTCGGTGATTTCCTTGCGTGAGCTCCAGCCCCCAAAGCGTCGCGCCATGTGGGCGAATGCGTCGTTAGCCTGAACGAATCGGCGCGTGGTGGGATCGACGAGTGCAATTCCGGTTGGCATGTTTGCCAGGATCTTTTCGTTGAAAACAACCTCGCGTTCGAGCCGGCGGGAGGATTCGGTCTGGCGCCGATAGAATTTTCCGCCTAACCACGCGAATATCGCGGTTAGGCCCATCAGCCAGGCCGTAAGCACGGTCATTCGCTGCAGCAGATCATGGATCGGCTTGTAGGCCACAGAGCGGGCCTGCTCGACCACCGCCATCCAGCCGGTGGTTTCGATCGGTACGAATGAATACAGGTATCCCTGGCGCTCGATGTGCCCGCGTTTGTTTTGTCCGATCTGTTGAATCAATGATTGCCCGGCCGGTGACAGTGGCTTGGGGTTGGCCTTGAGATCCTTGGTGAACAAGGCGGCCCCCCGCTGGTCGAGCACCTGGCAGTTTGATTGATCGGCAAATTCGATGGTCGATAGGCGCCGGCCGATTCGCTCGATAAGGACCGACACGCCGAGATAGCCGGCAATGGTGCCGTTAGGAGCGCGAACCGCAGCAACAATATCGGTCGCGATACGATTGTCGGACGACCGGGCGTGCACCGGAGACACAAACGCTCCGGTGGCGGCAGTCGCGCCTTCCCGCCAGAATTGGGATTGAAAATCCTTGCCGATCATCTCCGGCTCGGCTGGAACTGACGCAATGAGGCGTCCATCGGCCCCGGTCATAAACATGCTGTCGATGCGCGGATGGGAGTAGAACGCAGCCGACAACCACTGTTGAGCTGCAGCCGGCGTTATTTGCGGGGATAGCAGCCGGGCCATATCCGGCAGGGTCTGGTAGTACTCTATAATGCCGGCGGTCCGGGTAAGATCGTCTCCCACCAGGTGTCCGATCAGTTGAACGAACGTTTGGCGATCACGCAATATCTTCGATTCGAGGGTGTTTCGCAGGATTGTGTAGGAAACCACCAGAGCCAGTACCGACGGCACCCAGCCCGCCAATAAGATGGCCAGGACGAGATTGAAGCGATCGAACCGGCGCCGATGCGATTTAGTCTGTTTTGCGGCCTGATGCATCAGGGGAATCTGGGGGTTATCACCAATCACCCTCTCCGTTATCTGGAGCAAGGCAGAATCTGGACCGCCTGTCTGAGACAGCACGATTTTCGGGGAAACAGCCGGGTGTTTTTGTATTCACTTGGCCTTGGCATTGCCCCGAGCCGAAGGGCCTATCGATTCGCAATTTCCGTTGTTTGCGGATGCGTTTTTTGGCATTTTTACGAGGCAAAACGACAATTTTTTGATTTGACGCATGCCTCGGAAGGAGCATCATGTCGCCCTTGCTGCCTCGTGAACCAACGGCAGTGTTAGAAGCGCTATGCACGGAAGCCTTGGTTACCTGATTTGGACGATTTGTTACCTCAGTGTGCTCTTTGGCCTGTCTGCGTACGGCATCCATCGTTATTTCATCATTTACCTGTTCCTGAAGAACCGGAATCGGGTGCCAAAGCCGGCCGGCCAATTCGAAAAGCTGCCGAAAGTGACGATGCAGCTGCCGATTTTTAACGAGGTCTACGTAGTCGAACGTTTGCTCCGCGCCGTCAGCGAGATGGATTATCCGCGCGAGCTTTTGCAGATTCAGGTGCTCGACGATTCTACCGATGACACGCGCGAGATTACTTCTTCTTGTGCGGCGGAATTACGCGGGCGCGGCTTCAATGTTTCGCTGATTCACCGGATGGATCGCGCCGGATTCAAGGCCGGCGCGCTGGCCGTTGGTTTGGAGGCTGCGGAAGGCGAGTTTGTTTGCATTCTCGATGCTGATTTCGTTCCGCCTCCCGATCTATTGAAGCGAACGATCCATTTCTTCACCGACCCAAAAATCGGGATGATTCAGACTCGTTGGGGTCATCTCAACCGGGGGTACTCGCTGCTCACTCGGGTGCAGGCAATGTTCCTGGACGGCCACCTGCTGTTGGAGCAAACCGCCCGCAGCCGCAGCGGCCGGTTCTTCAATTTCAATGGCACGGCCGGTCTATGGCGCCGAAGCTGTATTCAAGAGGCCGGCGGCTGGCAACATGACACCCTAACGGAGGATCTGGATCTCAGTTATCGGGCGCAGTTAGTGGGATGGAAGTTCGTGTTCCTGCCCGATGTGGTGACGCCGGCCGAACTGCCGGTGGACATGAACGGGTTCAAGTCGCAGCAGCACCGCTGGACGAAAGGGTCTATCCAGACCTGCAAAAAGCTGTTACCCACCATCTGGCGAAGCAAGCTGCCGCTGCCGATCAAGATTGAAGCCACCGGCCACCTGACCTCGAATTTCGCCTACCTGCTCCTGGCCTGCCTGTGCGTCCTGCTGCATCCATCCGCCGGTGGCCCTCAGCCGGGCTGGTTCCGTACTTTCCTGATCGACGTACCGATTTTCCTAACGGCTTCGGTCTCGGTTGCGGTATTCTATATTTGTGCGCAGCGGGAACTGCATCCTCGGGGATGGCTTAAGGAAATACTGCTTCTCCCCTGCCTTCTGGCGTTGGGCGTGGGGTTGTCCCTTAACAACGCCCGGGCTGTTTTGGAAGCGGTGTTCAACCACAAATCCGATTTCAAGCGCACGCCGAAGTACGGAATCGAGCGAAAATCACAGCCGTGGCGTTCCTGCCGTTACATGCCGCTGCGGTCTATCCTTCCCCTCGCTGAAATGGGCTTTGCAATCTACTTTAGCTATTTCGTCTGGTTCGCCATAACCCATGGTCAATTCCTCTCGGTACCGTTTTTGCTCATGTTCCAGGGAGGGTTTCTGTATGTTTCGCTTTGCTCGCTGGCCGCGTGGTGGCCGAAATTCAGCTTTGCCGGCGAAAGGGCTCCCACCCCAATTCCCGCGTGACAAAGTTCGATTTCTGAGTACAAAAACGCGCATGTTTCGCCCCAGCGTCGCAATCCTTGGAGTATTTGCACTAACCGCTGTTACCGCAGCGGCTGCCGGCCTGCCGCCCACCCAAATTCAAAACTCCGTCATCGTTAGTGTAAAAGATCAGAAACTGATGCTGCTGCAAAATGGTCAGCGCGTTGCGATTTATCCAATCTCGACATCAAAGTTCGGCCTGGGTGATTACTGGGGTCACATGACGACGCCTCTGGGTTACCTTCAGGTGGCGCAAAAAATCGGCGATCATGCTCCCAGCGGCGCGGTTTTCCGGAACCGAAGGTTCACCGGCGAAGTCCTGAAGCCTAACGCTCCCGGGCGGGACCCGGTTATCACCCGGATCATCTGGCTCAGGGGTTTGGAACAAAAGAACGCTCACGCTTTTGCCCGCTGCATTTACATCCACGGAACGCCGGAAGAGAAAACGATTGGCCGCCCGGCCAGTTACGGATGTATTCGAATGAGATCCAGGGATGTGACTGCGCTCTACAACGAATTGCCGTTAGGCGCGGTTGTCCAGATCGTTGAGTCAAAGCTGCCTAACGTGCAGAAGGCAAAAGCTCCCCAGATGATGGTGGCAAAGCCGGAAGAGAAACCGGCTGATTGGGTGAACTCGGCCAGTAAGCGCAGGCCGATCTCCACCTCGCGCAAGACGCTGGTGGCGGCGCGTAACAGCCCGCGGGCGTAGCCGCATTTTAGCCGGCGGCGGTCTGGCTGAGGGTAACGTCTCTAGTTGACAAGATACGCTTCGCCCGCGAACGTCCCGGCCCACGAATTTCAGCGACATGGCGAATACAAAATCAGCAGCCAAACGGGCCCGGCAGACTTCAAAGCGATCGCTCCGAAACCGGAGTGCTCTCAATCGTCTCCGGACGCTGCAGAAAGCCGCCGGGTCAGGCGAGAAACCGGATTCGAATCGGGTGCGCGCCTTGATCTCGGCCATCGATAAAGCTGCGAAACGCGGCGTCATTCATCGCAATGCCGCTCGCCGGCGCAAAGCCCGCTTGCAGAAGCTCGCCGCGGCTGGCGCCAAATAATCGTTACTCCCTTCGGCTGAGCGCGATTCATCGTCCTATTTTGCCGGTGAAATACGCCTGAAATCGGATTGGCATATGCCCCAGGAGAGATAGATTCTACCGATGATCCCTGCGCTCGTGCTCGTCCTGCTGGCTGTCGTCTACCGCCTGGCGACAGGGCTAATGATCCAATCCGGAACGACCTGGTTATCCGAGTTCGCGCCGGCCAGCGCCATCGCGCTGTGTTGCGCCGCTTATTTCCCGCCGAAATACAAGTTCACCCTGCCGTTAGGCGCCTTGTTTCTGACCGACATGATTTTGAACTACAAGTACGGCGCTTCGATGCTGGATGCCCAGGTTGTGTGTCGCTACTTTGCGCTCGCCGTCATTGCCTGCATTGGCCTCGCTTTGACCCGCCGGCCCTCGCTCAAAACAATGCTCCCCGCATCCATTCTCGCCTCGGTGGTGTTCTATCTTCTGACCAATGTTTTTTCGTGGTGGAGCGATCCGGGTTACGCCAAGAACTTCGCCGGATTGATACAGGCGCTCACCGTTGGGCTGCCGCAATATAGTGCCACCCCGACCTGGATGTTTTTCCGGAACTCGCTCATCAGCAACGTGCTCTTCACCTTCCTCTTTGTCCTGACATTTAACTTCGGTCGCAGTCTCGAGCGGTCGCCGGCCCGCGAGACGATTTCTCGCACCGCTTGAGTTCCATGCAGCCGGCGGAGCGCGACGAAGTCGAGATGCTCTCGCTGATGTTGTTGCTGCGACGCTTTGAAGAGCGTGCCAGCCAGCAATATCAGGCGCAGAAGATCGGCGGCTTTTGCCATCTTTACATAGGTCAGGAAGCGGTGGTGGTCGGCGCCGCTGCCGCCACTCGGCATGACGACTACTTTATTACCGCTTATCGCGACCACGCCCATGCTCTGGTGAAAGGAACCAGTGCCAATGCCTGTATGGCCGAATTGTTCGGCAAAGAAACGGGGTGTTCTCGCGGCCTGGGCGGTTCGATGCATTTCTTCGATCGCAAAAATCATATGTATGGCGGACACGCCATCGTGGGGGCGCATGTGCCGGTGGGAGTGGGAATGGCGTTTGCCAGCAAGTATCAGGGTGAAGATCGCGTGACGCTTTGTTTCTTTGGCGATGGAGCAATCAATCAGGGCGCCTTTCACGAGGCATTGAATCTGGCCGCGCTCTACAAGCTTCCGATCGTGTTTATCTGCGAAAACAATCTCTTCGCCATGGGCACGTCGGTTAAACGTTCGACCTCGCTCAAACAAATCGTGGATCGGGCCGAAGGTTACGACATTCCGGCGGAAATCGTGGATGGGATGAATTTTCGCGAGGTTCGCGACAAGATGAAAGAGATTGTTGAATCGATTCGAAAAGAACCGCACCCGGCATTCGTGGAAGCGCGAACCTACCGGTATCGCGGCCATTCCATGTCGGATCCGGCAAGTTATCGAACCAAGGACGAACTGGAAAAATATCGGATGGATGACCCGATCATCAGGTTGCGCGCGCAATTGACGCGCGAAGGCAAACTGACTAACGAGCGGTTCGATCAAATCGATCGCGAAGCAAAGGAGGCGGCACTGGCGAGTGTGAAGTTTGCCGAGGAAAGTCCGGAGCCGCCGCTGGAAAAGCTTTACGATTATACCTTCGTCAACGGAGCAAACTCGTGAGGGAAATAACCTATCGACAGGCGTTGAACGAGGCGTTGGCCGAAGAGCTGGAGCGCGACCCCAACGTATTCCTGATGGGTGAAGAAGTGGCCGAGTACAACGGGGCTTACAAAGTCAGCCAGGGTTTGCTGGAGCGGTTTGGACCTAAACGCATCATCGATACTCCAATTAGCGAGAACGGGTTTGCCGGGATGGGAATCGGTGCTGCCATGGTCGGTCTCCGTCCGATCGTCGAATTCATGACGTTCAGTTTCTCTCTGGTGGCTTTTGATCAGGTGGTTAACAACGCGCCTAACATGCTGACGATGTCAGGCGGGCAGTTCAACATCCCGATCACGTTTCGCGGGCCTAACGGGCCGGCTCACCAGCTCGGGGCTACCCACTCCCACGCTACCGAATGCTTGTACGCCAACGTGCCCGGATTAAAGATTTGCACTCCGGCTACCCCGCGCGATGCCAAGGGTCTGCTCAAGACCGCAGTGCGCGACAATAATCCGGTGCTGGTGCTGGAAGCGGAGCTTCTTTACAGCTCGAAAGGTATGGTCGAGCCTCCCGACGAAGAATTGTTGATTCCACTGGGCCAGGCGGAAGTGAAACGCGAAGGATCCGATGTTTCGATCATCTGTTATGCCCAAACCGTCCCGCTCGCTTTAAGTGCGGCGGCCCAGCTCGAAGAGGAGGATATCAGCGCCGAAGTCGTCGATCTCCGGTCGATTAAACCACTGGATGAAGAAGCCATTTTCAATTCAATCGCCAAGACGCACCGGGTGGTGATCGTAGAACAGGATCGGCCGTTTTGCGGAATTGGCGCCGAGATCGCGTATCGCATTCAACAGAATATTTTCGATGAGCTCGATGCCCCGATTCTGCGCGTATCCCAGGAAGAGGTCCCGATGCCGTACAACGAGCGGCTCGAAAAAGCGGTTTTGCCTAACATGGATAAGCTGATGGCGGCGGTGAAAAAAGTCTGTTACGCCTGACGCCACGTTAAGGAGGGTTACAAGCGTTCAATAGTTAAATAGGTGAAACCCGCATCTTTCTTCTGCCGATTTAACGATGTAACAGTTTTACCAATTTAACCTCTCCGACCTGCCATGCCCGAGATTCAAATGCCAAAATTGAGCGATACCATGACGGAGGGCACTCTGGTCACTTGGCGTAAGAAAAAGGGAGACAAGGTTTCGGCCGGCGAAGTTATTGCCGAAATTGAAACCGACAAGGCGACCATGGAATGGGAGTCGCCCGAGGACGGCACGCTTACCGAAATCTACGTCGAAGAAGGCGGTAAGGTAAACGTTGGCGATCGTATCGCGTTCATCGGGGACCCGGGCGAAGCGCCCGCCGCCGAGCCGTCGAAAAAGCAGGAAAAGGCCGCGCCTAAGGAAAAGAAGGAACAGACGACTGACAAGCCGGGGCAAAAGAGAAAAGGCGAAACCGAGAAACCGGCTCCGGCCGAGAAGCAGGACAAAGAAACTGCGCCGCCTGAAGAGGCCGGCAAACCTGCGCCCACGCCAAAGAAAGCTCAACCGGCGAAAGAAAAACCGGTGTCGGCAGCGAAATCGAGTTCTGAAGAAGCTCGGGTCAAAGCGTCGCCAGTGGCTCGACGAGTGGCCGCTGAACTGGGAGTTGATCTGAGCAGCGTTAACGGAACCGGACCTGAGGGCCGGGTAACGGAAAGTGACGTCCGGGCAGCTTCGAAATCGAAGGGACAAACTCAAAAACCCGGGGCCGCAGCAAAGAGCCCTGCCGCCGCTCCGAAGGCCGGTGTTGCTTCCCGCATCAATCTGTCAGGGATGCGCAAAGTCATTGCCGAGCGCCTGGTTGAAAGCAAGGCGCCGATTCCGCATTTTTATCTAAATATCAACATCGATGCCGGCCCGTTGATGGCCGCGCGGGCGGAACTGAAATCGGGCGGCGAAGAAGCCGACACATCAAAAATCACGGTTAACGACTTCGTGCTGAAGGCAGCGGTTCAGGCCGCGGTCAAGGTCCCCCAGGTGAATGCATCATTTGATGGTGATGCCATTATCCAATACGCCGATGTTGATCTGGGGATAGCGGTCGCGATTCCTGACGGATTGCTGACGCCGGTGATCCGGGGCGCTCAAACCAAATCGCTGCGCGAATTAAGCGAGATGGCAAAAGATCTGGCCGGCCGCGCGCGAAACAAGCGGATGAAACCGGAGGAATTTCAAGGTGGCAGTTTCACCGTCTCCAATCTCGGCGGCATGGGAATCGACAGTTTCACCGCCATCATCAATCCGCCGCAGGGATTCATTCTCGCGGTGGGCGCGATTACTAAACAACCGGTGGTGGACGACTGCGACCAAATCGAGGTGGGTCATCGAATGTCGATCTGGATGAGCTGCGACCATCGGGTAATCGATGGGGCGTTAGGCGCGGAATATCTCAAGGAACTGCGCCATCTGCTGGAAAACCCGGCCTTATTGCTGGTTTAGGCCGGCGGCGCGATCGCAGAAAAATCAAAAAGTCCTGACCATGGCGTCTACTGCCGGAGATGTTCTATTCTTTCCCAAATCATGAAATCATCCAGCGGGCCACGAGCTCGCGAGACCGCGAATCCGATCACAGTCGCGTCATCGACAAACCCAAGGAAAGGCACCTCGTCTGGAATCAGGTCGAACGGATCGACCAGGTAACTAATCGCCGCCACGATGGTAAGTAATGCGGCTCTGGGAATGTCCCGGTAATCCCCCTGGGCATAGGCGCGGATAAGCCGCAGCATCGCTTGAAGATATGGGCCGAGCTCGTTCAGGGCATTGCTCGGAATCGCCGCTACTCGGGCTGACGCGAGTTCAAAAAGCTCGCGCAACGAGTCGGGATCATCCCGATACGATTTTGCTTCCAGAATCGCTTTGGCAAAAGCATCGCTCCGGATAGCCGCCTTCTCATGCTTCGGTCGCCGTGACCCCGGTCTGGACCCGGCTGTTTTACCACTCTTAACCTTCGAGATTGTTTTCCGCCCCGCGGTCGGGCGTTTCTTTGTCGCCTTTTTCCGTTTCGCCTTTGCCATCAATGCCATCAAAGCAGGTTCAATCGAAAACGAAAATGCTGAAAGCTGAAACCTTAACAAAATCGGGAGGTCAATCCGGCGGCCGGATGCGGAATGGAGGAACCCCAGCTGAAAGGAATGGCACAATCCTGATGGGCAACGCTGCAGGTTGCGGTGCCTGGAGCCTGGAGCTGGGATTTTGGGTTGGGCGTCGTTAGGCTTTGGTGGCCAGGATTAAGGGCGACGGGCCCGGCGCATCAAAGGTACGCGCGTCCTTAAACCCGGCGGCCTCGAGCCACTGTTTGATTTCGTTGAAGCTGAACGTGTCGCCATGCTCCGTGTTGACCAGCATTTGAACGGCAAACATCAGACCGTTAAGTGGTTCGGTCCGTTCGTCGTTAACCAGCCATTCGGCGATGACGATAGTACCACCGGATTTCAAGGCGCGTCCCGTCTTCTCCAGCAACCGCTGGCTCCGTTCTTTTCCTTCACTGTGCAGAATGTGACCGAGCGTGGCTACGTCATAACCGGATCCGAAGTCAATTTCACCGATATCGCCCTCGATGAATTTGAATTGGGAATCGACGCCAAACTTTTGGGTGATCTGTTTGGTCGTCGGAATCATTCCGGACCAGTCGACCGCCGTGACTTCTACCTTTGGTGACGCCTGCGCCAATGCGATTCCCCAAATACCGGAGCCGGCAGCGATGTCGAGAGCACGAA
>DATFCK010000293.1:0-3356 GCA_035253185.1 Chthoniobacterales bacterium
GCGCCGGCGTCGCCTTGCTTTATCGCGCGCTCGCCGTTGGGACCATGGCGGTGGTGGCGCCGATCACTGCTGTGATTTCGGCGATCATTCCGGTCTTATTTGGTTTTGCCACCGGTGAGCGGGTTGGATGGCTAACCGCAACCGGAATCCTTCTCGCCGCCGCCCTCCCGTTTCTGCCCACGGCGGTTATTTCACCGCGTGATTGGTGGTGGGGCGTTTCGGCCGGCATATTCGGTGGCGCCGGCGTCGCCTTGCTTTATCGCGCGCTCGCCGTTGGGACCATGGCGGTGGTGGCGCCGATCACTGCTGTGATTTCGGCGATCATTCCGGTCTTGTTTGGTTTTGCCACCGGTGAGCGGGTTGGATGGCTAACCGCAACCGGAATCCTTCTCGCCTTAATTGCGATCGTCCTGGTCAGCCAGCAACCGGCCCCGACGCCGGAGAATCTCCAGATCCGGACCGGCCTACTTCCTCCCGGCGTTTTGCTGGCGTTGCTTTCCGGCGTAGCCATTGGCATCTTCCTGCTCTCGCTCGCGCGAACGACCAGCGCGTCCGGGATGTGGCCGCTGATCGTTGCCCGCCTAACATCGGTCACGTTGTTTGCTACGGCGGCAATTGTGACCGGTAAAACATTGCGAATGCAGCGTGGCGCATTCGTAACTGGGGCGTCCGGTGGCGCGCTCGATATGCTGGCCAACGTGCTGATGATGCTCGCCGCGCGGGTCGGTCCGCTAAGCATTGTGGTGACGCTGGTATCGCTTTATCCAGCGGCGACCGTGGTTCTGGCGCGGTTCGTGTTAGGCGAGCGTCTCAGCGTCGTGCAGAATGCCGGGATCGTGTGCGCGCTGATTGCGGTCGTTCTGATTGTGGGAACAGCGGGATAACGGACCGGACGCCGGCACGGTGTTGGATAGGGAACGGAAAGGACTTCCCAAAGAAATTTTTACCGAAGATCGCGATAACGAAGCACGAATCCAGAGCTATATCGGGTGCGAACCGCGGGTTACGCGAATTAAATCAGCGTAATCCGCAGTGTCGGTGCTTTGTTTCGCTTGTTTCGTGTGTTTCGTGGCAGAGTTTGTCCTCGGTTACCACTGTGAGCTGCTGTAGAAATCTTCAGGTCGTTTCGGCTGGCAGCGGCCATAATGCAGGCGAAGGAGCGACTCGGGCTTTTGCCAGCGGCAGGCTGGCAGCCTGCAATCCGAAGAATTTGGGTCTGTTCGCGTTTATTCGCGGTTAGTCTGGTTCAAAGTTTCGGATGCTGGGCGCTCCCAGATCCACCAAACCGGCCGGGGTCAGCGCCCCCGGCTACAACATTCGCGGCTATTCGCGGTTAGAAATGATTTTGTCTACATTATCCGTACCAGAAGCTGAATCATTGGGTAGGCTTCCTTGCGCAGGCAACCGATTGCGGATAGCCATGCGGTTGTTCAGCGATACGCCGACGCTTGGCTTTGCGCGAAAGCTGAATCAACTCACCCACCTTGCGAATCTTTTCTTCAAAAGGCAACTGCGTGAGCTTTTGTCGCATTTCTGATTTCATTTCTTCGGCATCTTCACGTTATACCGCCGCAGAATATCGTCCAGAAGAACCTGGTCGATTGTCGCCTGTGACGTGAGCTGCTCGATTCGTGCAAGATCCTTATGGCGGCCAACGTTGGCCGCGATCGCGGTTGTCGGCCTTAACAAGTTGGTCGCGGCGAGACACCGCGATCAACACGCGGAACGCGTGCGCTACCCATTCTGATAAATCTCGGCGCCTTTCTCGGCGAACTCCGCGGCCTTCTGTTCGAGACCTTTCTGGATCGCAGCTTCTTCTGCAATCCCCTGCTCCGCAGCGTACTTCCGAACATCTTCCGTTATCTTCATGGAACAAAAGTGCGGGCCGCACATACTGCAGAAGTGCGCCGTCTTCGCTCCTTCCATCGGTAACGTTTGGTCGTGGAACTCGCGAGCCGTTTCCGGGTCTAACGAGAGGTTGAACTGATCTTCCCACCGGAATTCAAAACGGGCTTTGCTGATGGCGTTGTCGCGGTACTGCGCGCCGGGGTGACCTTTGGCCAGGTCGGCGGCGTGGGCGGCGATTTTGTAGGCGATTACGCCGTCTTTAACGTCTTTCTTGTTAGGCAAACCCAGGTGTTCTTTCGGGGTGACGTAGCACAGCATGGCACAGCCGTACCAACCGATCATGGCGGCACCGATCGCGCTGGTGATGTGATCGTAACCCGGCGCGATATCGGTGGTTAACGGGCCTAACGTGTAGAATGGGGCTTCGTCGCACCATTCCAGTTGTTTCTCCATGTTCTCCTTGATCAGATGCATCGGGATGTGGCCCGGTCCCTCGTTCATCACCTGGACGTTCTGGGCCCAGGCCCGCTTGGTCAGCTCGCCCTGGGTGTACAACTCGGCGAACTGCGCTTCGTCGTTAGCGTCAGCGATACTGCCCGGCCGGAGGCCGTCGCCGATCGAAAAGCTGACGTCATACGCGGCCATGATCTCGCAGATTTCGTCCCAGTGAGTGTAAAGGAAGCTTTCCTGGTGATGAGCCAGGCACCACTTGGCCATGATCGAGCCGCCCCGGCTCACGATCCCGGTGGCCCGGTTCGCGGTCAGCGGCACATATCTTAATAGGACACCGGCGTGAACGGTGAAATAGTCGACCCCCTGCTCCGCCTGCTCAATCAGGGTATCTCTATATATATCCCAGGTTAATTCTTCGGCCCGGCCCCCCACTTTCTCCAGGGCTTGGTAGATCGGGACGGTGCCGATCGGGACCGGGCTATTCCGGATGATCCATTCCCGGGTGGCGTGAATGTTTTTCCCGGTGGAAAGATCCATGACGGTGTCGGCGCCCCATTTGGTGGCCCACCGCATTTTTTCCACTTCTTCCTCGATCGAGCTGGCGACCGCGCTATTGCCGATGTTGGCGTTGATCTTTACCAAAAAATTGCGGCCGATGATCATCGGCTCGGACTCCGGGTGATTGATGTTGGCCGGTATGATCGCGCGACCGCGCGCGACTTCACTTCTGACAAATTCCGGCGTGATCGGATTTTCGATTTTCGATTTTCGATTTTCGATTGGTTGAGAACCGGGATGACGGAAGGCGAGCGCGTTCCGCGCGATGTCTGCTGTAGCGACGCTCTGTGAGCGTCGCACTTTTTCGGGATCCATCTTGCGACGGTCATAGACCGCCGCTACAGAAGAGCGGCCGAGATTTTCGCGCAACGCAATGAACTCCATCTCGGGAGTGATGATGCCGCGCCGCGCATACGCCAATTGCGTTACGCAACTGCCGGACTTCGCCCGCAACGGCTTGCGCGCGGCGAATGACGAATGACGGATGTCGAATGGTG
>DATFCK010000294.1:0-6861 GCA_035253185.1 Chthoniobacterales bacterium
GGTTACGCTCGAATGCGGCCAGATCCTGCCGCTCAAACAGCTCGGCGCGAATCGCGGCCTGCAGAATCCGAAGATCAATCGATTGGCGCGGACTCAACTTATCCAGATCAAACTTGCGGAGCCGGTCATCGAACCGATGAAGACGCGAGAGTTCGGCATCCAGCGCCAGCCGGCTGTAATCGCCGATCTTGCCATCGTACTCGTGTAAGCCGAGGGAGGTCCCGAGTAAGGGGCGCGCGCTGAGATAGCCGCGAATGTATTCCTCCGCGACCGATTCGTACTCTTCATCCGGCGTCTTTACCCCGAGGCAGATACTGATCGAAACCAGCAGGCCTAAAATGAGTGTAAGACGGCGTAGACCAGTCATCTCTGTGCGGCGGGCGTTACTCCGAAAACGCAAACAGTAGTCGACCCTTTGGCCGTTGCCAAAAATTTCCCTTTGGGCGATGGTGCGCCCCGGTCTTTAAGGGGATGCTGAAAATGAAAGTGAGCGTGGTGTTTCGAACCATCATCTTGGTCGTGGCAGCGATGGCCATAACGACGCACATGCAATTTGCGGCGTCGGCCGTTGCCGCTACCCCGGCGCCCGAGCAGGACGAGGATGGTTATTCCGAGATCGAGATGTTTGCCAAGGCGGTGCAGTTGTTGCGGCAGGATTATGTCGATGCAAACAAGACGAGCTACCATGAGCTGATTACTTCGGCCATGAAGGGCATGCTCGGTGCCCTGGACCCGCACAGTCAATATATGGACCCGAACGATTTTCGGGACATGCAGGATGATACCCGCAGCCGGTTTAACGGTTTGGGTATCGAGGTCTCGATCCGGAACGGTCTGCCAACGGTTGTTTCGCCAATGGAAGATACGCCCGCGGCCAAGGCCGGAATCTTATCGGGCGACCAGATTCTGAAGATCAACGGGACTGCGACCGATCGAATGGATCTGCAGGATGCAATGAACCTTTTGCGCGGACCGACCGGCCAGAAGGTTACGCTCACCCTTTTGCGACCGTCCACCAAAGAAGTGCGCGAGTACACTCTTGAGCGAGTGGAGATCAAAGTGCAAAGCGTCAAAGGGGCTCATCTGCTCGACCGCGAACTGGCGGAACCGTTCAAGATCGCCTATGTGCGGCTGGTTCAGTTTAACGAACCGACCGCCGATGAATTGTCGAGAGCCCTGGACGATCTGCAAAAACAGGGGATGCAGGCGCTGATTCTTGACCTGCGCAACAATCCCGGTGGGCTTTTAAACAGCGCGGTCGACGTCTGCGCCCAGTTTCTGCCACCGAATACGAGAGTAGTTTCGACACAGGGGAGGGTCGCATCTCAGCAGCGCGATTACACCACTCCGGCGACCAGGAAGGAGCGGCCGGACTTCCCGATGGCAGTCCTGGTTAACGAGGGCAGCGCGAGTGGCGCTGAAATTGTTTGCGGCGCACTCAAGGATTTGCGACGCGCCGTGCTGGTGGGCGAAACGACGTTTGGAAAAGGATCGGTCCAGAATGTTCTCCAACTTCCGGATGGATCTGCCATTCGATTTACCACCGCGAAATATTATACGCCGAGTAAACAGGTAATCCACGGCAACGGGGTTTCGCCTAACATTCGGGTGCCGATGACCGCCGAGCAGGAACGAGCGCTGTTTAGCGCGCGTAGTAGCGACATTAAACCGGAAGACGAGAAAAATTTGATCAAGAGCAAAGATCCGCAAATGATGCGCGCGATCGATGCGCTCAAAGGCGTGATGATCTACGCGCAGCAGAACACCGGCGAAGCGGTAAAGAAATAAGCAGCGGAGGGACGAGCTTGTCTCGTCCCACTTCTTGGGCACGGGCTGCGTTCGCCAGACAATATTTGGGACGAGACAAACTAGTCCCTGCCTTTAATGAAAACGATCCTTGCCCTGGAAACGTCATGCGACGAGACCGCGGTGGCCATTCTCAGGGGCAGCCAGTTGCTGGCTAGCGAGGTCGCTTCACAGGTCTCGCAGCACGAAAAATACGGCGGCGTCGTACCCGAAATCGCATCTCGAAATCATCTGATTGAAGCCCCCCGATCATTGCAGCGCGCGCTTGCCCGCGCTGAAATCGAGCTTGCCGCGGTTGATGCGTTTGCAGCGACTACCGGGCCGGGGCTGGCCAGCTCCCTGATGATCGGAGCTTCGATTGCAAAGGGGATGGCGATCCGATTCGGTAAACCATATCTGGCCATTAATCATCTCGAGGGCCATTTATTGTCGCCATTTTTTGGAAATTCGGACATCGAACCGAATGTTGCTCTGGTCGTTAGTGGCGGGCACACGATGTCTGTACTGGTCAGGTCGCCCGGAGATTATCAGATCATTGGCCGGACGCTGGATGACGCCGCCGGTGAAGCATTCGACAAAGTAGCGAAGCTGCTGGGGTTAGCGTATCCCGGAGGCCCTGAAATAGAAAAGCGCGCACGAACCGGAGACCCGGGACGGTTCGATTTCCCGCGCAGCATGCCGGATTCGGAAGATTTTAGTTTTAGCGGACTGAAAACAGCGGTTCGATATCTGTTGCCGAAGTTGAATGGGCAGACTGCTGGTCACTCGTCGTTAGACGAACAGGTGATTGCCGATGTGTGCGCGTCATTTCAACAGGCGGTGGTCGACGTCCTGGTGCAAAAAATCATACGAGTGGCGAAACGATCGCCGATGAAACTGGTTACCCTGAGCGGTGGTGTGAGCTGTAACCAGCGGCTAACGGATGAATTGGGGAGTGCCTGTCAGGCGCAAAGATTGCGATTTCGCGCAGCGCCGGCGTGGCTGTCGACGGATAACGCCGCGATGATTGCGTTTGCGGCGTCGCTGCACCTCCAACGCGGCATCACCTCGCCGGTGGCGCAGGAGATCGATCCGAACCTGACGTTGGCCTAACGAGAAGCCAGCGGGCCTGAAACCATTTTTGCGCGTAGCGCTTTGGAGTGCGGTGCGTTCCCGCACCGCTTTCGGGGCTCACAAGATGTCGAGGCAAACCCTTTTGGTTCCAAAGCGGTGCGGGGACGCACCGCATTCCAAGCTGTCGCGAAAAGGAATTACACTCTCGCGCCGAAAGTTGCCTGGTGAAGTCTGCGGCCGGTGGATAAAGATTTGCTGACCCTAAAAGGAAAAGGTCAGGCCGCTCCGGACCATGCCGAAGTTGTTGTTCGGGCCATCGACGACATTCCAACTAAAATCATTCATCCAACCGATGTGGCGATTAAAGCGAAACTCCAGGCCTCCGCCAAACTGACCGACCGGCTCGGTTTGTGATCCCCGATGGATGGTCGTTGCCGAGGGCTGATTGCAGGGCCCGCCGCCGCAGACATTGTCAACGAACAGAACATCCTCTTCGCCACCATTGAAGATCGCACCGCCACCCGCCCAGACATAAGGAGAAATTCTTGAGCAACGTATCGGATAACGAAACGTGAATGTGCCCAAAGCCGAGCCGATGACCCGGCTGTCTTCATCGCGGCTTACGCTCATCACCAGCGGCTGCGGCACCTCGATGTCCAGGGTGTTGCGTTGCGCATCCAACAGGAACCCTTCCACGCCGATGCCGAAGTAGCGGTGGAAGAAATATTTCACATCCACGCCGCCGCCCCAGGCATGATCGGTTTCGAGATAGCGATCACTGGAAAGAAACTGGCTCAAATTAATCGTGGTGAATCGCTGGTTGAAAGTAAACGAGTTGCCGATGTCCTCGGTCCCGTTAGTTCCAGCCCACGCGTATGTTCCCCATACGCTAATGTTCCACTCGGTGTCGCTATACCACTCCGGACACGGGGTAGCTTCGGCGGCTACTTCTTTAATGTCCTTTCCGGTTGGTTGTGGTCCGGCATAGGCCATAGCGGTGGTTACCCACAACAGTGATAAAACCAAACGCAGGGACGTGGTCATGCCGACTTGTTATCAGTGCGATCGGTCATGGTCAATACGAAGTGATGGCGGCGCCTAAGCGGCCGGCGAGGTTTGCTGGTAGCCAGCGGAAATTTTTTAATTATGATTCGGCCATGTCAGCAGTATTCCGGATTTGTTTGTTAGGTTTGGGGTTAATCCTGTCAGCCTGTGTCAACCGCGATGAGGCGCGGAACCAGGTGGGGCTGCAAGGGCAAGCCGATGAGACAGCGGCGCACGTCCCGGCGGCCACACCAGGCCCCGGTTACGAGCGGGTGATTCACCGTCCCGACTCGACGCCCACGCCGCCTCCGACAAATCCGATGGATAAACCCTTGGATCCGACCGGTCTTCCCAGCGGAGAGTAACCGTCGGCCGGTGATTAAATGTGAGCGTGGGCGTGTCGTCGTCCGCGAGCTTTAACGCCGGCGCGGCCTCGTCTCCTCGTATTCTGCGACCATCGCATCCAACGTAGGTCGATCCTTTTCAGCGAGATCCAATAGTCTTTGGCGCGATGCCCGCACTTGAAACGGCTTCCCCTCGTGCTCGCCGATCACAATCCAGCCATCAATGTCGGCGCCCCGGGCGTACTCCAGTCCCCCGATCCGGTTTACCCGGGCTCTGATCGGTGGCGCGTCCACCGCTCCTTTGACTTCCAGCTTACCGCCCAACTCGACCGGAATAGTGGCGTGTCCATAGACAAACAAAGGTTCCGGATTACCCATCGGATGCCCAATGAAATAGACTTGGACGGTGACCGCCGGAATTTTGCGGGAGAAATCTCGCACCGTGATTTGTAATTTTTTTTGGCGGGTGAAATCGCGCGAATAGTAATCCCAGGCCACAAACCATCGGTTAACCGTGCCGTCGGCGGTACCGATTTCGTGAGCTTCAATGCTAAGACTGCCCGCGGAGACGCTATGCAAGCTAACGGACAGTAATCCGGCTAATGCGATACTGAACTTGGTGATACGCATCGCGACCGCTGGCTTTGGTAACATACCAATTTGGTGGTGTCATGCCTGGAATCGGAAATCTGTTGGATTCCACCGCCGACCTGTGACACTGACGGTATCGGATGACGTCGCAGGACCCGAACAACGAATTGAGCGGGTGGGAGAAATCGGCCCAGTACTGGGGCAAATATCGTCGATTGATCGAGCAGATGTTCGCACCGTTGACGTCGGCTCTGATTGAAGAAGCGCGGATCGGAAGCGGCCAGCGGGTGCTCGATATTGGCGGGGGTGCCGGCGAACCATCGCTTACCATCGCCTCCATCGTGGGGCCGGCTGGATCGGTGACGTACACGGATCCGGTAGCAGGCATGGTGGAAACAGCCCGGGCGGAAGCGAAGAAGAGGGGCCTGACAAATATCGAGTTCAACCAATGCTCGGCGGATGAGCTGCCGTTTGCCGGCAATACGTTTGATGTGGCGGTAGGCCGGTTATCGGTGATGTTTTTTGAAAATCCGGCGGTTGGACTGCGGGAGATTGTGAGAGTGACTAACGAGGGCGGTTATGTCTCGTTCGTAGTCTGGGGGCGTGAAGAATCTAATCCTTTCTTTTCGATTATCAGCGACGCGATCGATCGTTTCATGCCGGTTTCGGCAAGCGATTCCGCCGCGCCGGATCCATTTCGTTTTGCTGTTTCCGGTAAACTGGCGGAGATACTGAAAGCGGTTAACGCCGAAAACGTGGTCGAACGTCAAATGGCCTTTAACGTTGAAGCGGCCATTTCGTTCGACCAATTCTGGCAGTTGCGGACCGAAATGTCCGAAAGCTTAAGGGAAAAAGTCGCCCAACTGACGCCGGCGCAATTGTCGGTAGTCAAACAGGAGGTTTCTGAAGCAGGACGAAAGTACTTTGCCGATGGCAAAATGAGTTTCCCTGCCAAGGCCTTGATTATTACCGGTAGAAAACCGGCGTAACGGATTAACTGTTTCGGCGCAATTGCCAATCCGCGATCCGAAATCTACAGTCCGGTCCGAGCCGAACTGGCATTATCCAGCAGTTCCCGTAGTTCAACGGATAGAACGGAGGTTTCCTAAACCTTTGATGTGGGTTCGATTCCCGCCGGGAACGCGCCATTTTGCGCACCCGCCAAATGGAAGATCCAAATCCCAAAATCGCGGACACACCGGCCATGCATGCTATCGATGTTCCAACGCAACAAACCGTCGAATTCGTTCAGGCGTGCGTTGCTCAGGGCTCGCACATACTGGAAGTCGGATGCGGCGATGGGGAAGTGGCGTTCGCCCTTTCGCGGCGGGGATTCCAGGTTACTGCCATTGACTCGGATCCGGAGCGAATCGCCAAAGCTCAGAAACCGGGCATAAGGGCAATGGTCGCGGCTTGGCCCGAATTTGAAATTGCTCCGGTCGACGCAATCGTTTTCACCCGATCGTTGCATCACATGGATCGTCTAATCGAGGCGATTGATCGCGCCCAATCTGTTTTGAAGCCTAACGGGACGCTTCTGGTCGATGATTTTGCAGTCGAAAGCGCGACTGAGCCAACGTTGAATTGGTTTCGAAACCTGGTTCAGGTAGCGCCCTTTGCCGCGGTGGCGCAGCCACATCCGGATTCGTTCGTGACGAAACTGCTTTTAAGTGAATCGCCGATGAAGACATTTGAGGATCACCATACCGCGCACCAAGTGCATCCATTCGATTTGATGCATCGGCTGATCACGGAACGGTTTGCGAGATGCACCGTCCAACCGGTGCCGTATTTTTATCGTTACTTTGCTTCAGTCGCTGGTGAGACCGGCAAAGGCGCGGACCTGGTGAAGAAATTCTTACATCGGGAAATCGAGGCCGCGGAGGGCGACGAAATCGTACTCATCGGCCGGCGCATCGTTGGCCGTATGATCTAACACTGGCTGTTCGCGGTGAGCCCGGGTTTCCTTGCGGGCGCGATAATGAACGGAAATCGATTCGGCCTTGGGCGCCGGCAACGGTCT
>DATFCK010000295.1:0-3377 GCA_035253185.1 Chthoniobacterales bacterium
TCCAACACTCATGCTCGCCCGACAAGGTGTAATGGCCTCTGGTGCGCAGTCGCAGCCTCGTTTCTCCGGGGCTCGGCCGACGTCTTGCCTGGTCCCGGCGCCCTAGCTGGGAATGGGTCGAAAGGCCGAACGCGAGGCGCGTTCTCGGGCAGGCGCGGCCCCTGCGCTCCCCGCAAAAAAAGGTCGCCGAACATGCGAACCTCGCGCAATCCTTGAAAAACGCGGGAAAAGTTGAGAGACTGGACTCTACGTGAGCGACTTAGGAATTCGCAGCCCCGCTGCTCGTGTCGGCGGGTTAGTCTACTTCGCGCGGATGCTGGATAAGATCCGTGCCCATGCGCGTGAGCAACTGCATCACGATTATCAGGCCAACCTGGGCAAAGGATTTGATGAACTGTGCGTGCGCTTTCTCAAGGTCGATTACAACCAGCTCACCGATCGAGTGAAACAAGGCGGCAGTGATGATGAGATTCTTCACTGGTGTTTCACCCACGGTCGCCAGCCGTCAGAGCATGAGGTTTATGTGTGGAACGAATTCATGCGTAAACGCGGCTGGAATGACGAAGTTTCCGAGACGCTCAAGCGACGCAAAAAAGAAGCCGGAATGGCTGGACGTTCCGAGATCGAAACAATGTTCGCGTTCATCGATGCGGATGAAGGCCGGAGTCCGCTAACGAACAACCGTTAATTCGCGAAAACCGCTTGTCTGACCGTCGCCGCTGACCTACCGGTCACAGGTGAAAATTGTTGGCGCAGCGCTTTTGGCGGTTCTGATTGCCGGCTGTTCTTCTGTCGGAACACCTATCTCGCAGGAGAAGGTGAACCAGATCCGGATCGGTCTGACCACTGAAGCCGATTTGTATCTACTTCTTGGTCCGCCCTCGACCAAAACACTCGATCACAGCGGGGCAATCGTGGTGACGTGGGTCTATTCGAGCGCCCGGACAAAACCGGAGACATTTGTTCCACTGGCCGGACCCTTCATGGGTGGATACGACACGCATTTGCAGCAGTTAACCGTGCTTATCAATCGCAACGGACGGGTGGAGAAATGGACAATGAACAGCGCTCCCGGCGAGGTGCGTTATGGGCGGCGGCGCTGAGCCCTTTAACTCGGTGAGAAGTGATTAGTGAGAGGTGAGAGGTGAGACGCGGTGCGGATAACAGTGCTCTCTTCAACTTCTCATCTCTCACTTTTCACTTCTCCCCTTTCAGCGGGGACCTCGGCAGCAGCCGGTTCCGGCGGCAACGGCGGCGGCTCGGGCGGTCTTGTTCGCCAATCGATAAACTTCCAGACCGCAACGATCAGAACGATCACCACTGCGGTGGCAATCCACATTCGCAGGTTGTTCAACGCGGAGACAATATCTACCGGTTGTGACGATGTAACCCCGAAACTTTCGGGCTGTCTGTCGGCGAACGCTTTTAACGATTCAACGTCACGCGGTCGAAGGTCGCAGCGATCATTCCGCCAGGGTGTCGATTCGCTCGGCCAAACCGAAATCCAGCTCCGTCAATCCACCCTTGCTATGGGTCGATAAAACCAGTCGAACTTTATTGTAGCGAATGTCGATATCGGGGTGGTGTTCTTCTTCCTCAGCCACCTCGGACACCGCATTCACAAAATCGATTGAGTCGGAGAAATCATCGAACTCAAACGTGCGTTCGATGTGCTTCTTCTCCAGTTCCCACTCCGGAACCTTCTTCAAACGCTCCTTTAAGTCGGCTTGCTTGATCAATTCGGCCATACCGTGGGAATGAGTAACACCCGAATTTCGTTTTGCAACGGCGAATCAAATGCCTTTTTTCAGGGCCGGATTTCACTGTTTTCCGGCGGCGGGCGAGGATTGCGATCCGTTGCAGCAGCGGGCGGCAGGCCCTGACTCACGCCATCCTCGCCAACTTGGTCAGTCGATTCCAAGTATCCGCCGCAAATTCCTGACCGAATCGAACACTTCAACCGCGCACCGGCGCGCCCATTGCGATTCGCGAGCCCAATCCGTCATAAGCCTGCGAGCGGCATCTACCGCTTCATCGACGTTCGACACAAAATGAAAACCGCTGTCTCGAGGTAAAAACTTTCCCGCGCCGCTATTTTCCGTGATGACCGGCCGTCCCAAAGCAGCAAATGCGGCTGCGCGATCGCTCAGCCATCCCGTGCGCCAGCGAACGTCCACCCCTTTGATGGCGGTGAACTCAGCGGCCGCGCCAGCCAGATATTTGCGGTAGAGCGCTGGGGTGCGGGTCACTCGATGCGGTTCAACGACATGCCAGCCGAGCGCTTTCAACCGCGCCCGCTCCGGATCATCGGCATTGATATTCATCGCGAGCTCGAACTGCGCTTCCGGGACGCGTTTGGGAAGTTCCAGGTACGGTTCGAACGCGAATTTCTTGGACAGATCAGGATATTCGCCATCCACTTCCACTCGTCCGCTCCAGTACCACTGACCAACGGTGGTGAACTTCATCCGAGTTGGCCGCGGTTGCCGTCGCAACAACTTCGTATCGGCTAACGGATAAAACGTTTTCCATTTGAGATCACTTTGGGGAAGACCGCAGTCAGGTTCATTGGCGTTGAGTCCGATCGTCCAGAATTCATGATGACAGGTTTGCCCCATGTCGAGTTTGGTCATCCAGTAGAAGATTTCACTGGGGTCCAGATCGCAGAAAAGACGGCGTTCAAACCGGAGGAGAAGCGGCGGATGAACGGAATAACTCAAATTCAGCAGGACGTTAGGGCCGCCCAGCCGGTTCAGCAGCTCATTTTTCGAAAGCCCGATGCAGTCCATGCGGTCGAGTTCATGGGCATCGTTAGGCGAAGGATCGTAAAGAAGGCAATATCGGCCGCCGAGCCCGTGGGCCCGCAACTGGCGCTGAAAGTTGCGGATGTTGGCCGTGTCGTTACCGCGATTGCCGGTGCCGGGCAGATATTCCAGCCAGACCGCATTTTTGCGCAGGCGCTGCAATCCGAGCATCCATTGCAATGGAACCGAAAAGTTGCCGCCGCCTTCGCGATATTTTGCGGCAAATCCGCATCCGACAAACACTGTCACGCCGCCAACATGGCAGCGTTACCATCAAGTTTTAAGCGTTAAGTTCGTAACTCGCTACCTGCGGGTAACTCGCCTCAACTGCCGGATCGGTAGCGGCGATTGACCTCAATCGCCATGGTTACTTCAAATGGTTATTGCCATGGCCGTTCGGTGAACGGCCGCTACCGCGCGGTTTGTCAGAACAGCGGGTGGGATGCATCCTCCGGATGGTAGCGGCGATTGACCTCAATCGCCATGGTTACTTCAAATGGTTATTGCCATGGCCGTTCGGTGAACGGCCGCTACCTCGCGCGGTTTGTCAGAACAGCGGGTGGGATGCATCCT
>DATFCK010000296.1:0-2188 GCA_035253185.1 Chthoniobacterales bacterium
GCGCCCGGCAGCAACGGGATCATCGATTTCGTGGCTAATGTGATGTTGAGCAGCAACGGCGCCGCCATTGTATTAGCGGCCGACGTAGTCACCATTCGAGACGAGGTCAAAGTCACGATCGCTGGAACTGCCGGTCCGGCCAAAGTCTTTACCAACACGCCTAACTACACCGGTTTCGGCGGCAATGGCAGCACCACCGGAACGTTTATCGGCAACGGCGCGACCACCAGCGCGCTCTCAGAAGCGCCCGGGTTCGACGATCCGGCGCCGTCGCCAACGCCCTCAAAGTTTGGAGCGCCGCCGACGATAACAGCGCCCGATCCGTATGCGATCGGCAGCGGCACGACCATTGTGACCGATCCGGCGATCACCACCAGCGAACAGACCGATTACGGCAAGGTGTATCGCGATTCCGATACCGATGGCTCACGTACCCAGTGGTTGTTCGGATCAACCTCGGCGTTCGATGAAACGAGCGGATTCGAGGGTGGGGTCGATACTTCAACGTTTCTGAACAATATCGCGGTGTTCAAATTCCAAGACCTGCTCATCATCGGGGGGCCGACCATTGTGACAGAAGGCGGCGCGCCCAATCTGGGTTTGATCGGTATTGATGGCATAACGACTGGACCACCCGGCGGCGTGTTTGATTTGACCGGTATTGGGTCCTTTTTGCTGGCAACGGAGAACGGCTCCATCACCCTGCTCCCAGGTGTGTCATTCCAAAACGCTGACCGCATGTTCGTTTATGCGCGCGGCGCCGGCTCGGACCTGGGCATCGGCTCGTCGATTTCGACAAACAACGATTTAAGACTCTACGCCGAAAACAACGTCACCATTAATGGCAACCTCAGCACCCTGAACTTCAGCTCCTTCAGTGGTGGAAGTTTCCTGGGCGGAACAGGGGTCGTGACCGCGGCCGGAACTTACATCACCGCGGGAGGCAATATCACTTTCGACGCTGATCTATTCTCGCCGGCCGATTTCACCGGCACCACCCTGTCTTTGAGCGCTTCCGGGATGGTAAACATCAATGTTCAGACCGGACAGCAAGTGTTCACCAGTGCTACATCCGTCTCGGTGACTGGCGATACAATTAACGTTGTCGGCAATAATCCCACCACCCTCGTTTTCGATCCCGATGAGATGGCGACGGTTACGTCGTTTGCTGCCGGGATCGGAGGAATTCAGGCCTCCACTGTGATATTCAATGCGCCCAACTTGATGATGACCTCCGATGGAGACATCAATGTTTACGGCATCAATATCCCGGGCGGTTTCCTTCAAGGAACAGTTACCGCTGCCGGTTCCTTCGAATCTACTTCGACCGTAGAAACCGGTAACCTGACGGCAACAACCGGCAGCATCATCATTGGTGACGAACTATTTGTCAGCAGCGTCACTGCCGGAACAACCATTGATGTAGAGGGGAGACTGTCGGGCTTTGGTACCGCTACCGCACACGGCGGTATCACCGCCAATCAGGTTGCCATCCCTAACATTGATGATCCGACCGGTGTTTTGGACGTCGGCGCGGGCGGAATCGAGGCTTTTCATGTCATATTCGGTCCCGGCGACGGCGCGGCCTACCAGCATACGTTCAACGTGCTACGTATTCTGTCGCCGGCAGGAATCGACTTTAGCGGAAACCAATTCAATGGGATCAGCGATCTCTCCTCTGGCGGACGGCTTACCATTAATTCGGATACACTCACTTTCGATCCTTCGGACGGCGTCGCATTTGCCAATTTCAACGGCGCCGACGTAGACGGTTTCCTGGACGGTGGTCCGGAATCAGGTGGGAGCGGCGGAATTTTCATCGTCAATGCGACTAACGGCATTACCCTGACGTCTGCGTCATCCATCACCGCCACAACCGGCCTAACGTTCGGCGGATTCTCCGGAACCGGCGGGACCGTCGAGTTGAACTCCACTAACGGTCAGATTTCGGTGGCGGGGGCCATCGTTGTGTCGTCGGACGAACCCGCGCCGGAGCCGGAAGCTCCGCCAACGCGCCGGAGCGAGGCGGGCGGCCAGATCAAGATTCAAAGTGACCGCGCCAGCGATTTGGCAATCAACATCGAAAATACGGCGCAGCTCTCCGCATTCCTCAACTCCGAAGCCCCCGGTCCCGGCGGCCTGATTTCCATTCAGGCGACTGGTGCCAACAGCGAGGTTGATGTTAAAG
>DATFCK010000297.1:0-2169 GCA_035253185.1 Chthoniobacterales bacterium
TCCGATTGTTACCGTACGCGTGTCAGACAAGTGGAAAACTCAGCAACACGGAGAGTTCATCGAAACCGTTAGTCCGGATGGCACTATCCACGCGCTGTTATTACCAGTCGAAGGAAACAAAGTGACCGAAGCAACAGGCGAAGCCATGCGATACATCCGCCGTCGGGGAGGTATCATGGTAAAAGCGGAAACCATCAAACAAGATCAAGCACGACTTAAGAAAAAAAAGATTCCCATGCTTTCGTGGGACGCCACCGAACACGGCCATCCGATCAAGATACGCTGCCACGTTTTTTCCGCTGACGATGGACGGCGGGCGATTTGCATGACGTGGGGTCTGATTACGGCCGAGGACAAGAATGCCAAAGAACTACGCCGGCTGTTGGACAACGTCCAAACCCACTGATTGCGGTCGGCGGGGCCTTATCTTGGGCAATCCGATGATTTCCACCGGGCCACTGACCACGCATGACGTCCTCCTTGCGCCCTACCCCGACCGGAAAATTTAAACATTACAAATCCGTAATGTTAGCGGCGTTCGATTACAGCTTATGACTCTGACCAACAGTCACCCATTATGACCTTCGAAGATTTTCAGAATTTAGCCCGGCTCTACGTAATTGGGGCACTTTACCCAGCCGAATTGGCCCGGTTCGAGAGCGCCCGCGCACACTTCGGATCGCGCGCCCAGGCTTTTCTTCGCGAGTGTCAGGCCCTGCGAGATGCTTTCGCCCTCAGCCTGCGGCCGGCGAGTTCACGTCAAGCGTTGCAAGATCGGCTGGCACGGCTTCGGCCAGCCGAATTCCGGCAGGCGCCGGGGTGAGGCATCGCCTGACCAAATCATCTGGTGGTGACCGACAGCCATTGGGATGGCGGATTACGATTTTGTAATCTAAAACACACCCAGCTAAACGCCTTACCCCATGAACTCGCCGTCTCGTCACCTCCTGCTGATCTGTGCCGCCTTTGCCAGTTTCGCTCCGGCCAAGGCTGTTTTCAGCGAAACTGCGGTAAACGAACAAGTCGTCGTCACCGGTGACGACATTGGCAGCGCGTACGGCGCCCCCGGGGCGTTTTCCCGGACACGGTTCGCTCCCACCACGACCGCCTACGTCCTCCCGCCATGGACCTTCTTCCTGGGTACTATATATGAGGGCGACGCTTTTCGGCATGGACCGCCCGATCACCTTTTCACCCAGGAGATCGAGATGGGTCTCCCTTATCGCTTCGGCGCGGCGGTTGAAACCAGCTTTGAACGATTCAATGGCGGGGGCGGACCAGCCACCACCAGCATCGAGGGACGGTGGGCGTTAGCAGACTGGGGCAAGATCCCGCTGAATCCCACTTTTTTTGCTGAATACAAGTTCGGCACTGGTCCGATTCGGCGGGAAGAAATTGAACCGCCACCGGGCGAGGAAGAAGAGGAAGGTGGTCCGCCGGAACGGCCGGATGCGTTTGAAGTGCGTCTGTTACTTGCCGAGGAGTTCGGGGGCCGATTCGAATGGGCGATGAACGGGTTTTTCGAACAGGAAAATACCGGGGACCGTGGACGCGAGTGGGGATTCGCCCAAAGCGTCGTTACCCCAATCATCCTGCCGAGGGAACAGCTGAAGGTCGGGGTCGAAATGGAATATAAGAATTTTACTGTGAAAGATATGCGCGATGAGCCCGAACACATATTTGTGATCGGTCCCACCGCCGCCGTCCGCACCAGCAAGAATACCAGGTTTGACGTGTCAACTCTGTTTGGGTGCACAAACGAGTCACCGCGGGTCAGCGTTTTCGCCGTTTTCTCGTGGATCCTGGGTCCCGGCGGTGAACAGGGAGCCGAAGCGCCGGTTTCAACCCGTAATCGTTAACGCCCTCTCTCTATATATAGATTATGAAACAATTGATTGCCGCGCTCGCGCTGGTCGGTGCATTTCAATTCCCGGTTCATGCTGGACCGGATTCCGTCAAAGACGTTAAGCAGGCCGAACCGTCGCCGTGTGCCGAATGGTATGGCGATAACGAGTTCGTGATTAACCTATGGGGCACGTACGCCTGGACTAACACAGATTACAATCGCAACCTTTGGCTGGTTGACGTGGTCCAGAGCACCACAGAAGGCAACCCGGTACTGGGCACATATGACCGGTACATCGGCGGCGATCACGCCTGGGGCGGAGG
>DATFCK010000298.1:0-14027 GCA_035253185.1 Chthoniobacterales bacterium
GAATGTCTGCATCGCGAAGTAATGGGCGAGTTGTCGTGGCAGTAGAAGCCACATCCCGTCGCTTTGATACAAATCCTACCCGACGAGAGGTCGCGTCTACTTTCGGGCCATGGCGATTCGGTTAATCGCCGCTACCAGTCTAACCACCCGCTTTATGAAAACGCCATTATGCGATCTGCTCGGAATTGAATATCCCGTTTTCGTGGCTCCAATGGGACCGGATATTACCGGCCCCGAACTGGCTGCCGCGGTTAGTAATGCCGGCGGATTCGGCATCTTGCAGGCTCAGCTTGCCCCGCCGCCTCAATTTAGGGAAGCGATCAAACAAACACGTTCGTTAACTGAACGCCCGTTTGGCGTGAATTTGATCCTTCACTTTCCAGTGGACGAGCAAGTCGCAATTTGCATCGAGGAACAAGTCCCGGTTATTTCCTTTTTCTGGGGCGATCCCAAGCCGCATGTCGCGCGATGTCACGATGCCGGGATCAAAGTGATGCATCAGGTCGGATCGGTCGCCGAGGCCCAACGAGCGGTAGACGCAGGAGTTGATATCATTATCGCTCAGGGCGTAGAGGCAGGTGGCCATGTGCGGGGCGAAGTCTCGACTTTGGCGCTGGTACCTCGAGTTGTGGACGCTGTCGCGCGTACACCGGTCGCTGCCGCCGGTGGCATCGCGGATGGGCGCGGACTCGCCGCCGTACTGGCGCTGGGCGCCCAGGCCGCTGTTATTGGCACCCGATTTCTGGCCAGCGAAGAGTCGCGCGCTCACCCTTTTTACAAAAAGCGATTATTGAGCGCCAACGAGGATGACACCATTCGGACCGTCCTTTTCGGCTTTGGTTGGCCTAACGCCCCTCATCGGACACTGCGGACAAAGTTTGTCGAGCAATGGCTGGGAAGAGAAGCTCAAGGCCAGGAATCCCGGCCGGACGAGCCGGTAATCGGCGAAACAGTCATTGCCGGCCAGCGCATGCCACTGCTGCGGTTCATGGGATTTCCGCCTAACTGTGATGCCACCGGCGATATCGAATCGATGGATCTGCTGGCCGGTCAAGGTGTCGGCCTGATACGCGACATCAGGCCCGCCGGCGACATCGTTCGCGACATCGTGGCGGAGGCAGATGAAATTCTGTCGAAACGTTTACCCGGCCTGGCTCGCGGTAAATAGCAGCGGACCAGCGTCTGGGGGACACGAACCCCTGCGTGTCCCCCAATTTTTCCGCGCTGTTAGTCCCAGCGATAGAAATCGCGAGAGCGAAAATGCAGGCGGTTTTCAACCGCGTGCAGCCGATCGTGTAACCGATCCACCTCGCGGCGCAGCCTCCATCGGTTAAAACCGCCGCCCCGCTCGAACCGGTGGTTAACCTGAGCCACATCACGCGAAATGTCTTCCACCTCCCGCCGGACCCGCCAGTCCGCCCGGTAGCGCCGCAAATGCCCGCGCACATGCCCCAGCATGCGGTTTAGATGACGAACCTGAGCCTGCAGTGAATCCCGCCCATGCTCCTCATGAGCCACGCGACGAATTTCGGATCGAGATTCATAGGCGTAGCCAGTCCCGACACTTACCAGCGCTGTCAGCGCGATAGTTAAAATAAGTTTTTTCATCTTTAACTCCTCTGCCACACTTCGACGGAGCCGGCAGCCGTACATTCATCGCCTGCAAAACTTTCGTAACACCCTTGAAACCAGGAATTATCAATCGAAGGCGTTTTCTCCTTTTCGCCCTGATTCTGGCGACCGCCACCGGTGAACCAGGTGCCAACACCGCCGGGGCAAGGGAGCCCGCGTCGGCCAAAGCCCGGCTCAGAGGTGAATACGGCTTTTTATCGTGCGCCACACTCGGAGCGCAGCCGGAAAAAGAGATTCGTGCCCGCGTTGCCGTCATGGCCAAAACCTTCGGCATCCGCGAATTCATGTTCTACGATTGGTTCGCAGATTATTCGACTGCGATCGCCGGGCCAAACTGGACCGACCCGTTTTATCATCGTGATGCAATTAGCCGGCGAACGATCGAAGTCAGCATCGACGAAATCCATCGCCAGGGAGGTCGCGCCTGGGCATACGTGCAGGCGGTCGGAGCGGAAGAACAGAATTTGGAAGATCCCAACCGTGACATCTGGAAATTGAAAAACGCCAAAGGCGAATGGTATTGGCATCCGCCGGGGGCGGCGAAGCCGCGATTCCCGACCTACTTCGCAAACGCGGCCTGGGCGAAACATATGGTCGATCGCTGGGCGGAACCGGTGAAACAGCTCGGTTTCGATGGCATTCACTGGGACACGTTAGGCAAAATCGCGGGCGATTACGGCGCCGAAACCGCCGGAATACATGCCTTCATCCGCACCGCAAAAAAACTTCTGCGCGATCGTGGTCTGCGTCAGACCATGAACATGGTGGATCTGGCGTGGTGGGATCGCGAGCTCGTACGGGACTATTTGGAATTTCCCTATGCCGAAGTTTGGTCTAACGAATCGCGACAACGGTATTTCGACGAAATGAAGCAGCCGGATATGATTGTGGTTCGTGGAGTGATCGCCATGTATCCTTCGGTTGCCGTTCCGCCCGGAGCCACTGAAGCAGACGTAATATGTAATCGACGCGTCGACGCATTGAAGCATCGTCTGGTTCCTCTGCTGGTCGGCGATGGCAATCGCCGGATGAAACATGAATATTGGCCCGAGACTGTTCCGTTGAGCGACGAAGTAAAAGAATGTTTGCGAACCGGCGTGGACTAGTCAGCCATAACTAACCACCCGCGCGTCCCCGCGCTAAAGCTCCCGAGAACACAGAGAGACTTTAGAAATCCAGACCTGCTTTCTAAATCTGTGATCTCGGGAACTCGAGGCGCGGGAGCGTCGGGCGGTAATTCCTCCTCCCGAAACAATAAATTCGTGGTGTCCGCCTAAACCGCGGCTACAACTATAGATCATGAGCGGAGTACGACTCTTGGTTGGAACAAAGAAGGGCGCTTTTATCCTGACTTCGGACGAAAAGCGCAAAGATTGGAAAGTGGAAGGACCCCACTTTGCCGGTTGGGAAATTTATCATGTTAAAGGTTCACCGGTTGATCCGGACCGGTTGTATGCGTCCCAATCCAGCGGCTGGTTTGGACAGATTACTCAACGGTCCGATGACGGCGGCAAATCGTGGAACACACCGGGAAGCAGCGCGGACGAACTAAAGGGTGATGATGGGATGCCGAAAGGCGAAAGCAACAAATTCGTCTACGACGGTATTGCCGGCACCCATCAATGGTACGATGGCACGCAGCACCCGTGGGAGTTCAAACGGGTCTGGCACTTCGAGCCCGCCTTCGATAGCGCCGATCACGTTTACGCTGGAGTCGAAGACGCCGCGCTGTTCGAGTCAAAAGACGGCGGCAAATCCTGGAACGAACTTTCCGGTCTTCGCCAACACGACACCGGCCCCAAATGGCAGCCGGGCGCGGGCGGAATGTGTCTTCACACGATTTTGATCGATCCCACAAATCCGCAGCGCATATTCATCGCCATTTCTGCGGCCGGCGCATTCCGCACTGACGACGGCGGAAAAACATGGAAACCTATCAACCGCGGTCTCCATTCAGAATTTATGCCCGATCCAACCGCGGAGGTGGGGCATTGCGTTCATCGCATCGCGTTGCATCCGTCACGCCCTAACACCCTGTTCATGCAGAAGCACTGGGACATTATGCGCAGCGATGATGCCGGCGATTCCTGGCGCGAAGTCAGCGGCAATCTCCCGAGCGATTTCGGATTCCCAATCGACATCCACGCGCATGAACCCGAGACGATCTACGTGGTGCCGATCAAGAGCGACTCCGAACATTATCCGCCCGACGGCAAACTTCGGGTTTATCGCAGTCGCACCGGCGGTAACGAATGGGAGGAACTGACCAAAGGTCTGCCGCAGCGCGATTGCTACGTAAATGTGCTGCGCGACGCGATGAGCGTCGATTCGCTCGATCGCTGCGGCATTTATTTCGGCACCACTGGCGGCCAGGTGTATGGCTCACGCGACGATGGCGATAGTTGGGAACCGATTGTTCGTGATTTGCCGGCTGTTCTTTCGGTAGAAGCTCAAACGCTCGCGTGAGGAACCACCAAATCCCAATCACCAAGCACCAGGGAAGCTTCAATCTCGAAACTCCAATAGGATCGGATCGCGCGTATGCTTTTGTTTCTGGTGATTGGATTTTGAGATTTCCCTGGGGTTTGGGTTTTGGGATTTGGGGTTTTGCATTGCCATGATTCGTGTCGTTTTACCTCAACATCTGCGTACCCTTGCCCGCGTCGACAGCGAAGTAGAGCTCGACATTAACGGTAGCGTTACCACTCAGGCCATTCTCGATTCACTCGAGGCGAAATATCCGGTGCTCCGCGGCACTATCCGCGATCATACCAGCCAAAAAAGACGCCCGCTCGTTAGGTTTTTCGCCTGCGGTGAAGACATCTCACACGACAAACCGGATGCTGCATTGCCGGAATCCATCGCCAAAGGCACCGAGCCATTTTTCATAATGGGCGCGATCGCCGGCGGCTGATCATGCCTCACGCGAGGCGGGCGAGCATTGGGATCAGATTGTCCGCGCCTCGACGTGGAGGCTCAATCGCTCGCGTGAGGAAGCACCAAATCGCGCCAAGCCCTCGCCACCGGAGTCCGGCGCAACTGCCGACAGGAAAGCTTCAATCACCAAGCTCTCACATCCGTGGATCGGACGAGCATTCTTGTTTTTGGAGTTTGAGATTTCCCCGGGGTTTGGTGATTGGTGCTTGGGATTTTGAGGCCACTGCTTCGGCACTTCACCACTCCATAACTCCACCGCCCATTACCCCGTTCTGTTAGCCTGGAAAATGGTGTAAGGTGGCGCCGGTGGAGCCATCTGGCATCAGCGAAACGAAGTTTCGAACCGCGTTCGTCCTGTTTCTGACGATCGCAGTTTCTCTTCTGTTTCTGGCCGTAATCTGGCCCTTCTTCAAAACGCTGGTGCTCGCAGGCTTGTTAGCCGGGTTGTGCCATCCGCTGTTTCGCTGGTTGAGGCGGGTCTCGGGCGGCCGTAAATCGCTGGCCGCGACGATTACGCTGTTGCTCCTGTTTATCCTGGTGGCTGCTCCATTAAGCGCATTTCTTGGCGTGGTTGTACGGCAGGCCATCAGCATCAGCGATCAAGCCATCCCCTGGGTTCAACAACATCTCGGGTCAGCCAGTGCATTCAACGCTCACGATTGGCTGGCGCAGAGATATCCCGCATTGGCCGATCATATTCCCGGTCAGGAACAAATGGTGGACGCGGTGGGGACCCTCGCAAAATCGGCCGGCGGTTTCCTGGTAGCCATGGCGTCGAAAATGACGGCCGGCACCGCGACGTTCGTCTTGAATCTGTTTGTAATGATTTACGCAATGTTCTTTTTCTTCCGCGACGGCGACAAGATTCTCCAACGCATCTTTTATTACCTTCCGCTGAATGACGACGACGAGGACCTGATGTTGCAGCGGTTCGCTTCCATCACCCGGGCGACAGTAAAGGGCACGCTGGTAATCGGGATCATTCAAGGCGCTTTGGCCGGGCTGGGTTTTTGGGTTGCCGGTATCGACGGCGCGGCTTTCTGGGGAACGATGATGGTTGTTTTGTCGGTTGTCCCCGGAATTGGCGCGGCCCTGGTCTGGGTCCCCGCCGTGATCTATTTGTACGTTACCGGGCAGGCGCTCGCAGGAACACTTCTCCTGGCCTGGTGTGCAGCCGTGGTCGGGACGATCGACAACGTACTGCGACCGATTCTGGTCGGGAAAGACGCGAAAATGCCGGATCTCCTGATTCTCGTCGGCACGTTAGGCGGATTGTATTTGTTCGGACCAATTGGCTTTATCGCTGGTCCGATTGTTTGCGGATTGTTTTTGACGATTTGGGACATCTACGGAGCAACATTTCGCGATATTCTTCCACCGGTTAGGCTGGAGACAGCAGCCGATCCAAACAATGGAGGATCACTAAAATCATGAACCGTAGCTATCACCACCCTCGGAGAGGAAAGCTGTCGGTGGGGTTTTCGATTTTAGCTGCTGTGATACAGGCAGTGTGTCGCCAGATTGTAGCCGCTGATCATCCGGTCCAGCAGATCGACGTTCAACAGCTCCGTGGGCTATCTTACCAGGAGTTACCGCCGGACCAGTGGCGGATGTTGAACGTCGGTAAGAGCAAACAGGCGATCAGGCTGCCTTATGGAAACAGTTACTATGACGGCGTCGAGCTCCCGCCGGTGGCCGGAACGATAGAGTTGCGCATGCAGGGACCGGCGTTTCCAATTGAAGGCTATAAAGCCCTCCTGGCTTGCGTCACTTTTCTCGACAAAGACTTTCGACCAACCCACAGCGTGCATTCTGACGAAGCGGTTGTACCACCGCCTGGAGCATTCAGGCCGTTGGAAAGTCCGTTGCTGGAAATGAAAGTTTTCAAGCGTGCGGGGGATCGCTACATGATCGTACATACAGATCCAAAATTGATCGGCCGAAAAATTCGATACGCGCTCGGCAACAGGGGCACACCAATCATCGTTCCCAGTCAATACCTGTATTCGCCGGGAGGTCGCACCTCCATTGACATCATCCCGACGGCTCAAGGCAAAGTGCGCGTTAAGCTCTTTTCGAAACCGCGTTGACCGGTTAACACCATTCCCGAATATGGAGTCATTCGAAAGCAAGCGCGCGCCGGAGCCGGTCGGCGCCTTTCCCCATGCCAAGCGAGTGGGCAATCTCCTATTTCTTTCCGGCATCGGACCTCGCGTGCGCGGTAGCAAAGAAATTCCCGGAGTGACGCTCGATGCGTCGGGCGCGATCTCAAGTTACGACATCGAAAAGCAATGCCACGCCGTTTTCGAAAACGTTCGGCTGGTTTTGGAGGACGCCGGCGCGAGCTGGACGGATATTGTGGACGTAACCGTTTTCCTAACGAATATGAAAAAGGATTTCCCGATCTATAACAAGCTGTACGCGGAATATTTCGCCGGTCCGGATAAACCGAACCCGACCCGGACCACGATCGAAGTCACCGCGCTCCCCACCCCCATTGCGATCGAACTAAAGGTAATCGCGGCTCTGCCATCAGCCGCAGCGTGAAACCAGCCTTCGATGAAGCCGCGGCCTGGCGGAGCAGATTTTCATAGATGACCATCAGACCTCGCTTCCGATCGGTGTTTCATGGGTGCTCATCTGTGGCCAGAACCTCTTGGCTGAGCCTGACCACAACTCTGTTTTTTACGCTGGCCACCGCAGCCGAAACAGGAATCGACACAAAACTCTTCGAATACGATTCAACCAAGCCGTTAGAGGTGGACGAAAAGATCGTAAAGGAATCTCCCGATTTCACGATTACGAACGTTTCATTCGATGGCGGCCGGGGCGATCGCGCCAGCGGCCATTTCGTGGCTCCGCGTAACAAACAGAAACATCCCGTTATCATTTTCTCGCACGAACTCGGCGCCAGTCGAACCGAATTCCTCAACGAAGCCATTCAGCTTGCTCGCACCGGAAAAGGAGCTGCATCTCTTCTCATCGATGCCCCGTGGGCGAAACAGAAGCCGTGGCAGCTTCGACTTGATCCAGCCCTGCCTAACAACGACCGGGAACTTCAATTTGTGGCGATCGCCAATCTCCGGCGCGCAGTTGATTTCCTAACAAGCCAGCCTGGGGTCGACAAACATTCCATAGCTTTTGTGGGTCATAGTTTTGGCGCCAATTGGGGTAGCATCCTCACCGCGGTCGAGCCACGAATCGGCACATTTGTCTTGATGGCCGGTGTTCCAAGCGCCACTGCCAGCCTGCTCAAAGAGGGCGGTTTCAGCCGCGATTACGTTGATTCGATCCGCCCGTTCGATCCGGACGTTTATCTGCCGCATCTCAAAAACAAAAAAATGTTTCTCCAGTTCGCGCGTTACGATCTTTCCGTTCCTGCATCCGAAGGCGAACGATTCATCAATCTCATCCCCGGGTCCAAGAAAAGCGCCTGGTACGATTGCGGCCATGAAATGCTGGATCCGGCTGCGATCAAAGAACGCGTGGCTTTTCTTATCGACGTTCTCTCTCTTCAAAAGTGACAACAGCCAGCCAGTCAGCGCGCAGCACCGCCCAGCAGCCAGAGTAACCGGAATGGCGATTCGAATGTTGTCCTTGTAAGGTGCGTTGCGCGGTGTCCAACGCGTTCGACATTGGCTTCCCGCCCTCAGCCTGAGCATGGTTTCCGGGCATGAACCCATCATTTCAGATCACCGCGGCCGATCACACCGGCATCACCGTGTCTGATCTGGAGCGTTCGCTCGCCTTTTGGCGCGATGTCCTTGGATTTGAATTTTCCCATCGCGCGCACCAAACCGGCGACCTGGCCAGCGAAATCACCGGTGTGCCAGGCGCAGAGATTTCGATCGCCGTGGTCAAAGCGCCGGGCCACAAGATTGAGCTCCTGCAATATCACGCACCGTCCGATCGGAAAAACCAAAGCGATGTCCGCCCGTGCGATGTGGGTGCGATGCACATTGCGCTGACGGTCGACAATCTGAACGCCGTCCTTGCCAGGATCGAAGCGTCGGGCTATCGCGCGGCCGGCCAACCCCAAACGCTCACCACCGGACCAAACGCCGGCAAACGGGTCATCTATGTGCGCGATCCCGATGGCACGACGATCGAGTTCATGCAGCCGCCGGGTGACGCGCCCCAGCGACCGCAAGAGATACCCTAACGAATCTATTTCCGATCCAGAATCAGCACCACCACCCGATTCGCAGTCACCATCGTCGGTACCTGATAACCCGTTCCGGCAAGCAGGGTCAGCTTGGCCGGTTCACCCTGCGACTCGCGAATGTTGTCGGTAATGGAGCGCAACTTAATAGAGACCGAGTTTTGGCTCGACGGAATCGTTACCGTGCCCGGTATTATCGGGTTCCCATTTATATCGGTCAAAGTGTAATCGACATTCAGGGTCGCCCTTCCACCTACCGAATAGCGCACGGATAAGTCGGGGTGCGGTTGATTGACAGTGAATGTGATGACGGCTTCTCCCCCCTCTCGCATCTGCGTTCGCGAAGTGCTCATTACTATTTTCGGAATGCCTGGAATTGGGGTGGTTCCCGGCGATGGGGTGGGTGTAGGGGCCGGCGGAGCAATTGAAAAGGTGATTGTCGTTTCCGTTTCAAAGTCGGGCCCCGAAGTGCCATTCACCGCACCAAGATTAGGTGCGACGGTCGGGCTGGGAAGAGCGCCAGTGCCAGGATTGGGGCTGTCAGTGAAAGCAATGGATGGGTCTACCCCGTGAAACGGAGTGGCGTGACTAATGTCGAGGGTCACAATGTCTCCTATCTGGACCGCCCGCCCACCGCCGGTTGCGTCTGTGAGAGGAAAATATTGCCGGTCCACGTACCCGACCACGACGTTAAGTTTGGTCGCACCGACGCCCTCGACTGAGGCGATGCCGCCCAATTGATTGCCTTCAAACTGGTCCAAACTTAGCGGTGGCGTAAATTGAGGATCAGCCAGGGAAAAAGTACCGACATTTGGCAGCCCACTTACCAACGAGCCGCGCAGGATTAACACGCCATCATTGAAGCCTGTACCCAAGCCGTTGTCCGCAGTCGAATTTGGATCGGTGTAAATTTCCACGAACGAATTAGAGCTTTGGTTTTTCGAAAGCTGGTAAGTGAAACGCATGGGAGGGCCATCGTTCGCGGTCGTTATCCGTTCGGTCACGCTACCGAGGATCGAAATCTCGAAGGGAAACGTGGTCAGGCCGGTCGTGCTCGACACAACAAAAGTCTGCTGAGCGTGAAACAGAAGCTGGAAAGTATTGCCCACGGTAAACGGCAACACTGCCCGGGCGAGAGTGTCACCTGACCCGAGGTGAAAAGCGCTTATACTGGTCGCGCGGACTGTGGGACCGAGTCCATCCGGGTCGAACACGAACGGATCAGCCGTGGCCAATTTCACAGTGCCCGCCAGCAAAGATGCGGCGCTAATGAGTTGCAACAAGCGTGTATTACCTTTTTTCATCGATTTGTCCTGCCTAACAGGCTGTCCTGAGGGGTTTGCCGCAGCAAGGACACCATTTCCGCGGGAGTGATGTCAATCATTTGGTGCGCTATCTTCGTAAAAAATTGGCACCGCGGAACCGCTCGCACACACGGTCCCGATAGAAACAGGCCCCGGTCGATTCCATTCCGAACGGAGCCTCCTGGAGAGGCTCCGACTCAGGAATTTGCCGCTTGCCAGGCTGCCTGCGCCGCCTTTTTCGGGTCCCCGTTCCGCTCCACTTCGGCGAAGTCGCCGCGTAACGCTTTCAGCGCGAACTTCTCAGCGTCGATTTCTTTTCGGGTGCGAATACCCCCCCGGCGGAAAATCGGAATCGGAGGACACCAGCCTTGCACTGAATGTTGGAACAGAAAGGGCAGCACGATACAGGGTATGGCGAAAAATTTCCGATTCACGAAGATCCCGAGAACTGTGCCGGCGAAAGCCAGGGCGGAGGCGTTCATTTCCAGCCAGCGTTCTATGTCCCACTCCTCCTCCAGCTCGTTGATGCGACGAGTCAGCGCTGCGGGCGCCTGTCCGGCCGCTCTCACCAATCGGCGGGCCGCTTCGCGTTCAATTTCCCGGTTCACATGTGTCGCTGTGTGCGCCTGCACTCGGTCCTTCTTTTTCATCTCTTAATATATTTCGTTATCGGAGATGCCATTGCGCCTGTGCATTGTCAAAACGCCGGCCTCCTCCTCGGCGATAACATCGCGCCGGCAGCGCTTTCCTTAGTTGAGCGTTGGGGCCCTCGCCTCCTCGCCGGACAGCCCTGAACGCTTTCGGTGGTTGAGCGTTGGGTGGGGAGCGGTTAGATCTTTCTAGCCCATGACCTACTCCCCGGACGAGCAGTTTGCCCTGCAACTGGATGGTGAAGACGATCTTCGCGGATTCCGGGAAAAATTTCATCTTCCCCGCGATAAAAGAGGTAACCCGCTGATCTATTTCGCCGGGAACTCGCTCGGCCTGATGCCGAAACAGGTCGGAGAATTGGTGGCACAGGAACTTGAGGATTGGGCGGCGCTCGGAGTCGATGCCCATCTCGACGGGAGAACGCCCTGGTACAGCTATCACGAAACCGTTCGGGAACCGATCGCCCGGCTGGTTGGGGCCAGGCCAAACGAAGTGATCTGCATGAACAGCCTAACGGTGAATCTTCACCTGATGATGGCGACGTTCTACCGGCCTACCACCGGCCGGTTCAAAGTGTTAATGGAAGATCCGGCTTTCCCTTCCGACACCTACGCGGTGAAAACCCAGATACAACATCATGGGCTGGAGCCGAAAGCAGCCCTGATTCTAGCCGGCAGCCGCTGCCACGAGTTTACGGTGCGCACCGACGACATCCTGGAGTTGATCGAGCGGAACGCCGAGCAACTCGCACTCGTGCTGATTGCCGGAGTGAACTTCTTCACCGGCCAGCTATTTGACATCCGGACTGTTACCGCCGCTGCGCAAAAACATGGAATTGTGGTCGGGATCGATCTCGCCCACGCCGTGGGCAATGTTCCCCTCCACTTGCATGACTGGAACGTCGATTTCGCGGTTTGGTGTTCTTACAAATACTTGAACGCCGGCCCTGGCGCCGTGGCCGGGGCATTTGTTCATGAGCGTCATGCTTCTAACACCGCCCTTCCCCGTCTGGCCGGCTGGTTCGGCAACGATCCCAACACTCGATTTCGGATGCATCTCGAACCGGAGTTCATTCCGGTGCCGACCGCTGACGGATGGCAGGTCAGCAATCCGCCGATCCTGTCGATGGCCCCGCTGCGGGCGTCGTTAGCCATTTTTGCTGAGGCTGGCGGCATGGAGCCTTTGCGCGCAAAATCGATGCGATTGACCGGATACCTTGAGTTTTTGCTCGGTCAAACCGGGGCAAAACGATTTTCCATTATCACCCCGCCTGATCCGGCTGCACGCGGATGTCAGCTCTCCATCATGGCCCATGAACACCCGAAAGAATTATTCCAAAAACTCGAGGCCGCTGGCGTTAAGTGCGATTTTCGCGAGCCTAACGTGATCCGGGCTGCGCCTACCCCGCTCTACAATACGTTTCACGATGTCTGGCGGTTCGCCCGGATTCTGACTGAGCACCGTTAGGCAAACAAGTGACTTCGCCGGATGCGGCGAGCACGCTTGTGTTATTTATCGACCGGTCATTTCCGACCGGGTACGCCCCTGCGCCAGCGCTGCGCCGCTCTAGCTGAGCAATTCTTTGAGGCAGTTGATCAACCCTGAAACCGGGAACGGCTTCACCAAATATTTAACGTCGTGCTTGGTGAGAAACAGCGCGATCTTCGGGTCGCCCGCAAAACCGGTAATGAAAATGAAACGGTCCGATAAGGTCGGTCGAATTTCTTTCGCCTGCAGATAGAAGTCGTCGCCGCGCAATTTGGGCATCTTCAGGTCGCAAATCACGGCGTCATACTCATGGGCTTTGACCTTGAGCATCGCTTCCTCACCGTCGAAGGCGATGTCCACCAGATAGTTTTCGTCGGCCAGGATCCATTGTAACGCCGAGGCCAGTTGCTGATCGTCGTCCACCACCAGAACAGCTTTCAGCTGAAGAGTGTTCACGTGGGGCTGGGGGTCGTCCGGCTGGGGATCCAGTTTCATGCAATAAGCCGATTCGTTAAGCAGTCAGGGTGCCAGTTCGACCCGGGTTTTATGGCTGGGCCGGGAGATTCTTGCTCCTCTTAACCCCGGCCCGACTCGAAGCCGACGGTTTAGGCTTTGAGTTTTCACCGTTTCAGAGTTTAACGGGCATATGAAATACGTCATCCACACCGTTCGTATCCTTCTCGGGCTCGCCTTTGTGGTCTTCGGTCTGAACGGATTTCTCCATTTCATCCCCGGGTCAGATCAGATGCCGCCCGGCCAAGCCGGCGCTTTCATCGGCGCCATGGACACCACCGGGTATTTCAACGTAATCGCAATCCTCCAAGTCGCGGGCGGAATATGCCTGCTTACTGGCCGTTTGGCGCCGTTAGGGTTGACGCTGCTTGGGCCGATTGTTGTGAACATCATTTTGTTTCACGTATTCCTGTACCCGCCCGGACTGCCGATCGCCGTTGTCTTTGCGGTGCTCTCGTTATTTCTGCTCTGGATCTACCGGTTCAAATTCCCGGCGATCTTCCGGCCCTGATGCAGTCAGTATTAGGCGTCTGGCGTTTCGCCGGCGGCGACGCCTACGGTTTCTTCCGCTCAAACACCACCGCAAACGGATGTAATTCGGCCGTCATCAAACCGGCCACCACCGCCGGATCGCTTTCCATGAACTGGCGGGCTGCCGTTTCGTCAGCGGCAAAATAAATTGCGATCCCAAATGTTTTATCACCGGGTTCGAGAGTTCGCCCGGCCAGGATAAGTTCGCCGGTCTCGATCGCATGTCTAAACCGGGCCACATGACGATCCAGCGCCATGTTGTCTTCTTTAGTCCAGGCTTTGTCGTCATACAGCCGCGGCACCAGTCGTAGTACATAAATAAACTGTTTCGGTTTCGCCGGCGCATCTTGCGCGGTTACCGCGGTTAGGGAAACGGCAATCAGAAACGTACCCACCAGGAGCCGGAAAACATGACGAAGTCGCATCCGGCGGTTATGACCCAAGCTGGATTCGAATTCCAGCACCATCGGTCAACGCCTTTGCGGCAAGAATTTCGTCAATGCGAAAAAATTATCCGGCTGACGGTTACTGGGTTGATGCATTTCAATGGATTTGCATATCCGCGATCGTCAGCGTAATCCGCGGTTGGATGCCTGAGAAATTCGTGCTCATCGGAAGCGGGTTAGCCGGTGGACTCCTGGCCGCCTACCTCGGCCGCCGCGGCTACGAAGTTGAGCTGTACGAACGCCGTTCCGATCCGCGGGCCGGCAACTTTGTCGGCGGCCGTTCGATTAACCTGGCTCTTTCCACTCGCGGAATTCACGCGCTCGAACAACTCGGTCTGGCCGGCGAAGTCCTGGGGCAGGCGA
>DATFCK010000299.1:0-2032 GCA_035253185.1 Chthoniobacterales bacterium
ATCAAGGATCCGCGTGACGGCGGAATTGCCCGCGATCAGTTCCTGGCTTACACCCGCAATCCGGACGGCAGCCCGCTCGAGCCCGAGTTTCTGGCGAACTTTAATAGTCTGCAAACCACTGGTCGCCCGGTCGACTAACGATTCGTTCCCCCTTGAAACGTGAAAAACCGCTTCGGTCTGCCGAAGCGGTTTTTTCTTTTGCTGACCTCCGAGAGTGGTACGATTGCCCGCCGTCATCAAAGCTTCGTTAAATTCGAGTAAGTGTCCGAACCAATTTGCGCGAAGCGCTTTGGCGTGCGGTGCGTCCCCGCACCGCGTTCGTTTTTGTTTAACGCCGCGTGCTCTGATTTACGAACCCGGCGATACTACAATCGCCTGACGCGCGCGCTCGATCATCTCTTCTTCAATTTGAGCCCACCTGTCATGGGCACGCCCGCCTTTACGCAAGTCGTTGGCCGAAAACCCGGTCGGACCCAGGTCCTCACCGTAAATGATCATCAATTCCTTGCGTTTTGCTTCATCAAGCAAATGAACAAATCGTACATACATGAATTCCTTCGGCCAGGTGTAACCGCGTCGGGTGATTAACGCCCGGATGTGTTCGCCATCGGAATCCGCCTTCGGCTTTTGCTCGGAACTTGCTACTGCGGTATCGACGTAGAAGTCCAGGCCACCGATCTTTGCCTGTCGCGGCGAATCGTAAGTGTGATGCAGATCAGGCTTGGTCGGCAGGTATTGTTCAAACTGGACCCAGAAAACTCGTTGCACTTTTTTTTGGCCATCGGTTTTGACAAAGGCGTGCAGTTCGCAATCTGCAATATCATACAAGTCCCATCGATCGGCGCCGACGTACTCCGCGTAGGCCGGTAACTTAATTTGCACCGCCGGATCGCGTTGCGAAGTAATGACATTATCCTTAACCGTCCGCTCCGGTTCGGTCGCATCTACTGCCGCGGCCAGGAAGAACGCAAACAAACAGGCGGTCGTTAGCCGGGTCGTCTGTGTCGTCAAACGAATTGTCACCGGGCGGGTTTAAAACTGAACCCGCCCGCCGCAATACCGTAACTGCCGTCGGACTGTTTTCTTAGAAACGCGGGGTAAGTCTTCCCCTCGGCCACAATATCGGGCTGGCTTGGTCCTGGCACGGGTTCCTTGTCCTTTCGATGTTGATATTCGATCCGGATGACGTCGCCTGGCCTTAAGCCACTCGCGGATCGCGTTACTTTGTCGATTCGCGCTTCGGCAACGATCGAGATCAATGTGAATTCCTTTTCCTCCTTTTCTGCCTGCTTAACCGATCGAACCGTTAGGCTGACCGCCTCCGGCGCCTCATCCTGATATTGCCGGTAAACTTGCGGCGGCAATTCGGCATACATGGCCGATATCGCGACCGCCAGGCTGAACAGCGCGATCCCTCGAAGCATCCGTGCCATAACACCGGACTTTGAACCGCTTACTGTGGCTTGTGTTGAACCGATACCATCCAGCCGACACCGAACTGGTCCGTCAGCATTCCAAATTTCGGCGCCCAAAATGTCGGCGTCAGCGGCATCTCTACTTTTCCGCCTTTGGCCAGAGCGTTGAATACCCGATCGGCTTCGGATTCGTCAGGCACGTTGATCGCCAGTGAAAATCCTTCAAACTTTGCTGAGCCTTCGCACTGCCCGTCTGACGCCATCAGCATCGTCTCGCCGATGGTGATGGTGGCGTGCATCACTTTATCTCCCTGATCCGGTTTTGCGCCCGGATGGGGCTGAGGGCTGTCTTTGAATCGCATGACGATCTGCGTTTCCGCGCCGATCGCGTCGCGGTAAAAGTTCAGGGCTTGTTCACAACGACCATTAAAAAACAGATAGGGCTGAACCGATAGAGTTGGAGTAGTCATCGTAGTCATATAAGCAGCTTGGATAGGTTAAGGCATTGGTCAAATGCGCCCTGATAGCTCGCACTTTTCACCGGAGGCAACAGCGAGAACAATGACTGACCAGGCAGGTCTCTTCTCTCCCGTTGAGCGTTGAGCGTTGAGCGTTCA
>DATFCK010000300.1:0-3559 GCA_035253185.1 Chthoniobacterales bacterium
CGACAAACTTGAACGGGCACGGTTTTCCGATTACGGGAGCAGAAACCGCAGTGGTGGTGAACAAAAGACTGAGGCAAATGAAAATTGTTCGTGGCATTGCTGTTCTAAAGTACGTTGGTGAAGATATACCGACTCGCAAACCATACGAGCTCACCACACTGGGATGAAGCGCGAAGTCAGACGACAGAGAACGAAGTGAACCCCGAAAGTCAAAAGCGGCGGAGCACCGCCGCACTCCAAAACGCAAGCGCGCGGCACCGATCGTTCGTGGCGATACTGTTCGCCGCTCTTCTCATGATCACCGGTTGTGATCGAATGATCACGCCACGCAACGCGCAAATTGTGAAAGATGCAGATAAGAAGGCAGCCGAAGGCGATTACCTCCGTGCCATCAGCATGTATGAAGCAGCGTTGGAAGATGACAGTTCGCGCTGCGCCGACATTCATTACAAGCTCGCGCTTCTTTATGACGACAAGATGAACGATCCGCTAAATGCGCTTCATCATTACAAGCGATACCTGACACTGGAGCCCGCCGGATCGCGGGCCGGCGAGGTAAAAGATTTCATGAAACGAGATGAAGTTACCCTGGCAACAACGCTTTCCGGCGACGCGATTGTCACGCGTAGCGAAGCAGCGCGATTAAAGAATGAGAATCTTGCTTTGCGAAAACAGCTCGAGGAACGGGCCGCCAAAATCAAAATGGCTGAGAAAGCGGAGAGAGCGAGCGCGCCGGCGGAAGGTCCAAAGAAAGCGGGTCACCGCAGTTACGTCGTGCAGGAGGGCGATACCCTGTATTCGATCGCGCGGAAGTTCTACAAATCGCCTTCACGATGGAAGCAGATTCGTGATGCTAACCGGGGCAAGCTGGCTGGTGGCACGAAACTGGAGCCGGGTGAGACGCTGACGATTCCGTAAGGGAGGAGACTTACTTTGACGTTCAACGTTCAACGTTCAACGTTCAACGTTCAACGGCCACTGCCGAATTGAGATCGCACCGGTTAGCGTTTAGGCCCCCGGCCCGGCGGCTCTTCGGGGGAATGACGCGGTATCGGAGTCGACCTGGGCAGAGTGGCTGATCGCTGACTTATGGCGTCGAACCCGACCGGATCTTTGAGACCGCCTGGAGGCACCGGCGCGTTATGCTGCCGATCGATTTCGCGCTGAATTAATATCCAGGCCCAGTTAGGCAATCTCGCGAAACGGATGAGCAGCGATTTATCCGTTAATTTCTTTAAATTGATGTTCTGAATCTTGGTAAATTGCCTAGCTCCGGCCGGCAACGCGATCATTTGTCCGGGCAGCAAGGTCACGCTTTTGCCGGTAGTTTTCAGGGTCACGATCCCCTGCCCTTCGAGGATGATGATTTTAATCCACGAATCCTTGTGAGTTTCCGCCATGGCGATTCCGCCACTGATGGCTGCACTCACCGCCGGCGCGCTAATTCTCACCGAGCCGGCTTCCGGCGGCACGCAAATCAACGCCGCGCCACTGGTCAAATTAAGTTCCCGGGCGCCTTGGTCGAAACTGAACACGGTATTCGCGCCGAGCCGCGTCAGCGACGAATCGTAAAACGTTAACTCGGCGCGCGAATCGGAACCGGTTCGAACCGCGGTGCCATGTTTGATTGTTTCATTGAGCGATGCGGGTCGGACGGCGGCACGAGATGGCAAGACTCGAACGTCGCGCACGATCTGGGTAACCCGCGCGTCCCGTTTGTCTGCTGCATAAACAAATCCCGCCAGGATGAGCGCGATCAGGCCCGTGAGGATGACGCTTCTAATTGCCGAATGAAACATGTTGCTCACATATCAGCCTAACGTTAGGCCATTCGACCAATTCTCTCTCTTTGGTGGGTGCTAAAATCGCAACGAAAACGCAACTGTGCCGCCGACATCGGCCACTTCGTAATCAAACACACTCTCATCCGACTGGTTGGCGGCAAAACTGGCCATGGCACTGGCGCTAAAATTTTTGGTGATGGCATAGTTGGCGTTCACCGAGAGTAGTTCGGTAACGTCTGTTCGACTGCCTTGCACGTACTCGTGCAACGAAATTCGTCCGGTGGCATTTAACAGCAGCGCGCGGGTCACCTGGATTGAATAACTGACAAATCCGGAGAAATCGTGGCGTCGGGGCGGCTCCGGTGTAGCCCCCATGCTTATATAAGAATCAACTCCCACCGAAAGTTGTTGAGCCCGATTGATGCGAAAAGGCATTTCCGCGCTCAACTGGAGGATGTGATTCTGGAAGAAAGCATCGAAACTATCCTTCTCGGTTAGGCGATTGTAATCATATCCGGCATGCAGCACCAGGTTATAGACCTGGGGCACGGTATAGGTCAGCCCTATCTCGGCATCGAAGCTGCCGAAATTAAAGCTCGGCAACCGGTCATAATAAAACTGTTGCTGGCGAAGACCGACATAGCCGTAAAGATTTTTGTTAATTCGCGGCTGATAGGCGATTGCCGCCACCGGTGAAACCAAAAAGTCGCTTTGCTCGCCACTGTTAGTGAGGGCCACGTTTGATGTCCAGTAAAACGGCACCGCCACCGACACGATGAACGGTTGATAGGCCTCGGTCCGCTTCAAGATTTGCTGTTCACCGAGGTCGGCATCGTTAGGGCTGGCCACGACGTGACTCTCACCAGCGCCGGTCGTGCTAACAGTCGGCCCCGGGCCGGTCCCCATTTGGTCGCGCGCAATCTGGGCACGGTCAATCTGTGAAGTTTGAGCGCTCAAATGAGCCGCCAGCGCCATCAGGCAAAAGCCACTCCAAAGAGTGCCGATCCTCGCACAGTTCATTTTTCGCACTGAGTTATCCATGGTAGCCAAGTGCCAGTCAAGGAGCAGGTAAGCGTCCGCGATCCATTCGCGAATGGTTCATCCGGGGCGCCCGCTCACGATCGGCAGCGGAACGGGCCTTGCGGCCACGATTGCGCGAGTTTTTGTGCTTCCCGGACGAAGCCGGTCGGTCAGCGGTAACGTTCGAGACCGCCGCAGGATCGTCCAGCATTTGTATAATCTGGTTGGTGTCGGCGACCAGGATAGCGGTTCCCTTCGGTCCGTTAGGCGTGGACGCGCCAGACGGTGGAAGTTTGGAACGCCCAGGCTGTCCACCGGACTTTCCACTGGATTTGGAGGTCGTGCCGGAAGCGGCCACTTCCTCCAGATCATCGAACGGCGGCGTATTCGCGTCGAACGGATGGATCTCGTGAGGTGTAGCACTGACGATTGTTCCCGAGTGCACGTCGTTACCGCCACTCGACGAAGCGAAGTTAGGATGATTGGTATAAAGCTTGGCCGGAATGTTGCCGTTGATGGTGAGTTCGACGTCAGCGAAGATGTTAATCGTATTGGCGGCGATAATTTTTGCAGAGTTACCGTTCAGGCTGACATCGGCAACGAAGTTGATCGTTCCGTTGCTACCGCCCGCGTACAACTTCAACATGGTGTCCGCATCCAGGTTCCCGCTGCCGATAGTAAGCACACCGTTCTGACCCAATGCGCCCACTTTGATCACATCGGCCTGCATCGTCACGAAATCCAAAGGCAGGCCC